>CALFYA010000020.1 GCA_937952925.1 uncultured Moraxellaceae bacterium | reverse complement strand
CGCTCTATAGCAAGCCATGCTTTCAAGTTGATATGTAAATTTATCATTAAAAATCATTAATTTAAATATTTTTGCTGTCCACGGGTGTCTATATCTGTTCACGCGAAGCTCGTGGTATGTGGCAACCAAGTGGCAACCAGAGTATTCTAGTGGCAACCAGACTAATCTTGGGTGTTGCGATGTCAATCACTGACAAACAGATGAACAGTAAGCCGACTCATGATCATCAGTGGTTTAGTGAAACAGCCATCATGAAGCATGGCAGTTTGATTGGACGCATCACACCAAGCGGTGAGCGGCTATTTTATTTTCGATACGTCAGCAGCACAAAGAAGCGTGTGACCTATCCGATTGGGGCGTACTCACGGCAAGGCACCAACGGCACATTAACCTTGCTTGATGCTCGTCAAAAGGCTTTGGAACTTGCCATGTTGCATAAGTCGGGCATCACGGATATTGCCGAGCATTTTCAGCAGCAAGAGGATCATCGCAAGGCGCAATATGATGCAGAGATGGCTCGACTAGCGAAGGAAAAGGCCGAAGCTGAGGCAGAAATTTTGCGTCTACACCAACGGATGACTGTGCGTGAGTTGTTTGAGGAGTGGATGCGTTTAGAGGTGAGCCGACGTAAAGACGGGGGCGCAGAGGTGCGCCGCATGTTTGAAAAAGATGTGCTGCCGCTGCTTGGTGAGCGCGTTGTAGAGGATATTCGCAAGGGTGACGTGATGCAGGTGGTGGATGCTTTGGCTGAACGTGGGGTCAAGCGTATGAGCAAACTGATCTTTTCCATGATCCGCCAGATGTTTAATTTTGCAGTTGAGCGCGACTACATCGAAGCCAATCCCACCGCTGCAATCAACAAGTCCAAAGTGTTTGGAGCAGACAATCAACGTGATCGGATTTTGAGTGCCGATGAAATCAACATGCTCGCGCAACGTCTGCCGCAAGCAAACCTGTTGCACACCACGCAAGCAGCCCTATGGATTGCACTTGGGACATGCTGCCGGATTGGTGAAATCTTAGGCACAGAGTGGAAAGAGATTGATCTACACAAGCGTGAGTGGACGATCCCTGCCGAAAAAAGCAAAAACGCCAAACCCCATGTGATTTATCTATCAGACTTTGTGCTTAAGCAATTTGAGGTGATCTACAGCATCAACGGGCAAACGGCGTGGTGTTTTCCCAATCGAGATCAGACAGCAGCGGTCTGCTCTAAAACCGTCACCAAGCAAGTGACAGATCGTCAAAAACGTGACGAAGAGAAAGTTATGAGTGGTCGCTCAAAGTCCTTTGATGCACTGCAACTCTCTGGTGGCTATTGGACGCCGCATGACCTGCGTCGTACAGGGGCGTCGGTGATGACCATGTTGGGGGTACTGCCCGATGTCGCAGACCGCTGCATGAATCATTTGGAGCAAAACAAAATCAAACGTGTCTATTTGCGCTATGACTACGCCAAAGAGATGAAGGAGGCGTGGGATAAGCTGGGGGAGTATTTGCAGAGCATCGTGGGTTCAGCAGAAAGTACCCCATTATGAGTTGCTGTGTTCGACATTGCCCTGAACATGAAAGTCAGCAAGAGGCATACTGTTCAGTAGATTCTTACGCTCACGCCAATCGGGTAGGTGGTGATCCATGTGTGCCAGAAAGCGTTCGTTGTGGTGTCGTTCTTTGAGATGAATCAGTTCATGGACAACAATATATTCCAAGCATTCAGGGGGCTTTTTGGCAAGCTCCAAATTAAGCCAGATCCGTTTAGATGCAGTGTTGCAGCTTCCCCATTTGGTTTTCATCAAGCGGACACCCCAATGCTCAGGGTATACCTCCAGTTTTGGCTGCCAAACGCTGAGTAAGGTTTCTATACGTTCCTTTAAAATCTGCCGGTAGTATTCAGAGAGCACCAGCATCTTGTTGTCCACGGAAGTGCCTTTGCTGACGTATAGATAGATCCTGCCGCGTCGAATACGAACCTCATGCTTGCCAGTTTGTTCGATGACTTCAAGGCGGTGTCGTTTGCCCCACAGGTAATGACACTCGCCACTCACCATGTGCCGAAAGGACTGCCGAGCTTGTTGCTCAAAATCATGCTGCTGCTGGCGAATCCATGGAATCCTGCTAATCACAGCCATACGGATGGCGGTATCTGTCATGTGCGTTGGTGCTGACACACGGACAGCACCGTCAGGTGGCAACACACTGATATGCAGGTTCTTGATGTCCTTGCGATGTAATTGGATGCTGAGCATTCCAATCTGTATATCGACCATCAATGATACTCTCGCTGAGCCTTGGCAAGCTCCATCACCGCACCAATATCAAGCTGATAGTGTTGCGTGCTGATGCGAATCGCATTGGCAACTTCACGCTCCTTAAAGCGATCACCCACCCAATCCGCCTTTTTGGTGTCGCGAATGGCACGATCAATCAAGATGGCAAGGTCTGCATCCTGACCAAAGTTATCGTAGAACGCCCGTTTGGGCGCAGTGTCGAGGATGGTCGGGTAGTTGGTCTGCTGTTTGGGATAGAGTACCTGACGTGACAGGTCTTGGATTTGTTTTAAGTAGGCTTGGTATTCAATCGCCTGTTGACGACGCAGCACGATCAGCTCATCGAGCAGCACCGACATGTGTTCGTAGTATTTGGGATTGACAGGATTGGCGTCCACAATCGTTTTACGCACGTTGTTTTCGATGGTTTCAGCCATCGCTTCAGGGTCTGTACGCAGACCTTCGGGCAGGTCTTCTTGAATCGCTCCGCCTTTTTGCACAATCAGCTCAATCAATCCGAGTTCTTCAAAGTTGACCAAAGTCTGACTGTCTTCAGCATGGATATACATATCGAGCAATTGGCGCATGGCAGGTTCAAATCGCTTCATGTCGAGAAGATCGCCACTGGCTAATTTGATTTCATCACGCACTTTTTCATAATGCACCACGTCTTGCCGAATGCGTGTGATCTCTGCCGAGGAGTAGCCCGCTTCAGGCATCTCGTTTGCGAGGTTGGCAAAGCTGCGGATCAGCTTGGCGACGGTGTGGTAGAGCTTGACGCGCAGGGCTTCTTTTTCTTGTAGTTCGTCGTGATTTTGTCCCGATTGACCACAAAAGTAGTGGATATAGTTTTGGGTATGCCGAGGCGCACACACGGGTTCACACAAGGAATGTACCATCTCCAATACATTGTCTAGGTCTAGCTTGGCTTGTTGTAAGCGGTCTTTGAGCAGCCCCTCGACATCGGCTTGATCGTAGCCATCGAAGGCTTCTTGCGTGTAGTCAGAGATGGCTTTGTCGAGTGACTTAAACAGGTCTTTATAGTCGATGATGTAGCCATACTCTTTGTCGTCACCATCCAAACGATTGACTCGACAAATGGCTTGGAACAAGTTGTGGTCCGCCATGTGTTTGTCGATATACAGATAGGTGGCTGATGGTGCATCAAAGCCGGTCAACAGTTTATCAACCACGATCAACAGGCGCATTTGCCCTGCTTCTTTGATGAAGCGTTCTTTGACCGCGATCTCAAACTCTTCAACACGTTTGCTGGCTTCATCTTCAGACTGACCGAAATAGTCGGCGAGCATCTTACGATAGGTGTTGTATTTGAACAGCTTCTCGGTTGTGCCTTCGCCGCTTTCTTCCCCTTTGATGCTGGTGGGAGTCGGTTGGTAGCTGGTGACAATCGCCACTTTGCCAGCAAGGTCGGTTTGGCTAAACAAATCGTAGGCTTTGCAGGCTTGGTACACACTGGCACACACGAAGATCGCATTGCCGCGACCATCCATCAGTCGTGGCTTGGTCTCCATGTCGAGCATGATGTCAGCCACAATTTGCTGTAGGCGCGACTTACTCGACAACACCTTTTGCATCGTGCCCCATTTTTGCTTGAGCTGTGTCTTGGCGAGATTGGATAAACCACGGGTTTTGGCCTCAAACCACTCATCAATCTTTTTGGGGGAGGTGAGACGTTGATCGATATCACGCGCTTCATAGCGCAGATCAAGCACCACGCCGTCCGCTACTGCTTCATCAAATTTGTAGGTGTGGATGTAAGGGCCAAACACTTCAATTGATTTTTTCTTATCCTTTTTCATCAAGGGTGTGCCGGTGAAGCCAATAAACATGGCCTGTGGCAAGATTTTCTTCATGGCACGGTGGAGCTTGCCCGATTGCGTGCGATGACACTCATCGACGAACACAAACACATCACCTTTGGCACTAAAATCTGAGGGCAAAGATCGCTCTAGCTCAGAAATAAACTCATCGGCACTGTGTTCATCATCCTCAGCGTGCTGATGACCGAATTTGTGTACCAAGGAGCAGATCAGCCATGGGTTGGGCGTGTTGAGTGTGTTGATTAAATCTGCACCGCTACGCGTGCGATAAATATCTTCGTCTACGCCGCTAAAGACTTTTTTGATTTGTTGGTCTAGCTCCGTGCGGTCAGTGACCACCAACACGCGGCTGTCGGTGACATGCTCACGAATCCACTTGGCCAGCCACACCATGGTAAGGCTTTTGCCAGACCCTTGGGTATGCCAGATGATGCCACCTTCTCGTTTGGCAATGTGCTGCTTGGCGGCTTCGATCCCAAAAAACTGATTGTGCCGACAGGTCTTTTTGACGCCAGTGTCAAACACCATAAAGTCGTGAATCAGTTGTAGAAAGCGTGGTTTGTTGCAGACTTGGCTGATGTGGAGATCCAGCGTGTTGAGCGTGGTCTGGTCGGTTTCTTCCTTCCATTCCAGATAGTGTTTCTCTGGGGTTTCGATGGTGCCATAACGCAAACCTTGCGTGTCGTTGCCCGCCATCACCAGCTGCATGGTGGTAAAGAAGTTGCGAATAAACGCTTTTTTTTGGTTGTCGAGATTCTGCCGAATCCCTTCAGACACCGAAACGGATGAGCGTTTTAGCTCCAGCACGCCAAGTGCAATGCCGTTGACGTACAGCACGATGTCTGGACGTTTCTTATTTTCGCCCTTGATCGAGACTTCTTCGGCAATCGCAAAATCATTGGCGGCTGGATTGTGCCAGTCAATCAACCAGACAGTTTGGTTTTGCTCACCAGCGCCTTGTTTTTCTTTGACGCCATAACGCAGCAGGCGATACACCTCTTTGTTGGCGTCGTACAAATTGTTGCCTTCACCGAGCGCACTGGCTTGGTCGAGTTTGCGCAGGGCACGCGTGATCAGGGCATCACTCACGCCACGCCGTTGTAGCCAAGCGGTGAGCAGTTCGGTCTCAATGTTTTTGTTGTGCTCGCGATCCTGCCAATTGCCCAGATAACGATAGCCGAGCGTGTGCTGAAAAAACTGGACAAGGCGGTTTTGGGTGGCGCGTTCGCGTTGACCGACGTTAGTCATGACTATCTCCCGTGTTGGCGGGTGAACTGTCAATCTGAGCGATGATTTGCGCTAATTTGCCAAGTAACTTGTCAATGTCTGCTGTGGGGTTGTCTAGATTAAGCTTGATGCCTCTCTTTGGATTCATCAAGTCATCCTTGTATTCAGGACATTGATTGTTTATCGCATTGGTCAGTTGCTCCGGCAAATATCCTTCATTGCTCCAGAGTTTTGCCCAGAACTGAGGAGTGTTTTCAATGTCACGATTGAGATAAAACTCTATTGATAAAAAGATGTTGCATTGCTTGAGTTGGTCGTTTGTTGTGTTCAGTGTATAGAACTGAAGCGAAGGAATGCTGTCAACAGCGTTGGTTTCCTTGGCATGTACCGTGCAAAACGGTGCCAAACGCTCAGGCTTACTGTTCTTAAATTCTGATAGGTACAAATGGAACGTGCGAAGCTCAAGATGCGCTCCATTCGTCTGACTACGTTTCAAAAGTAAGGTATGTTGGAAGTATTCATCGTGTCGTACAAAGGACTCCTTACAGTATTGAATAACTTCTGGATAGGGTATGACATAGTCGCGCCAGTCTCCAACTGGGTTAGAATGTTCAATGATACGCTTTAACTCGGTATCAATTTTTTGTGGGTCAGTGGTTTGAATGCTGTCCATTAGGTATTTGATGTATTTTCTTTTATTTGAAACGGAAGCAGAGTGGGACGCATCCAGTCCCGAACCACGTAGCAGCCTTTTCCAACTAATGTCGCGATCATAAGTCAGCAAAAAGCTAAAATTTCGCTTTTGTGGCAATAAATAATTTCCTTTGGTGAGGATTGCTCGCTCAAGGATTTTGTTGTGTGAGTTAGAGTTTAGACGCTTGGTATCGAACAAAATCACTGACTTTTTCAAATAATCTGTAAAGCGCTCTTTGATTTCGAGATCTTGTTCCTCAGTCCAGTCACATTTGGACGCCTTATTGAAGTACTCTACAATACCTGAAAAATCTAATAAAAATTCAATCTGCCCTTTAAAGTAAGCATGCTTTTCGGCTTGATAAATCAATAGCTTCCAATCTTCAGAGCGTAAAATCAACTGAGCTTTGATTTGCTCTTCACGAACTTGGCTACGGTCAAAACCTTGGACAATTAAAGATTCAGTAGCTTGTGCAAAGTATTGGAGGACATGACTAGACTCCTTTACCAAATTGCGCAGACTCAACAGAGCGGTTGTGTAGGCTCCTATTTCATTAAATCGGGTATTTTGCACCAAGTTATGTGTGATCCGAGTCCAATCAAAAAGTGCATCGGGTTCAATATCGTCATGCTGAAGCAGAAACAAACACCATGCAAAAAATTGCACAGATTCTGAGTATCGTAAGAGATTTGGACCACTAATAACGCTCTCAAAGAAGCTCCGTTCATTGTAGTAATAAGAGTCAGAAAGATACGTTTTCAGCTCCCCTTGACTACCACACAGTTGATCCATCAGCTTCACAAAATTTTTAATCAATGAGCTATCAAAGCATCCAAGTTGTTCATAGTTGTAATGGGTTGGCAAAAAAAGAATTCCGCTAATTTCAGAAAGAACATCCTTGATCTGACTATCCGTTCTTGCTTCGTTTGATAGAGGGTAGAGTACACCAATCACTTGTTGGAAAAATTGCACTTGTTGGCTGTCAAGCTTTTGAGTGTTGCCTTCGCTAAAAGTCCAGAATAGATCAGTCCATTGCCCATCCATTTTTTGGTTGATGTAGGAGAGCAAACTTGCACCAGTGTGGTGCTGCTCAGCTTTACACAAGGTTGCGACAGTTTGCTCAAATTTTGCTTTGAAGTTCTCAAAAAAGGTCAGCGGTTTGCCACGACCATTCATCTTGATGTATAGGTCATCGGATAAATTGAACTCGTTGAGATCCAAAAATTGGAACGTGATGTAAGGCGTAGTATCAGAGAGCAGGCGGTCGTACAGTCCTTGCCGATCTGATTGATTCATCTGTGCAAGCGCACTGTGGATAGTGTCGAGCATATTGAGTGCTGACTGTACGGTTGGATCATAACCTAGCGTTACAAAGAACCATTTTTGATTGCGTAACGCATTTGATACGCCTTTATCTGTGGGTAGTGTTGAAACATCAAGCGAGGTATGAATCAGCTGATTAAAGAAAATCCTTGAGCTTGTTCGAGTTTGATAGCCAAAACGAGATTGTGCTTCTCGGTGCATCAGTTGTCTAAACTCGTTGAATTGATTGTCGTAGTTAGCAAGATACCAATGTAGTAAAAACAGTGTGGTTAAACGTTGTTGTCCATCAAGAGGGCAAAAAATACCACTAGCATTGATGCTGCCGTAAATGAAGTCTAAATCAAGTGGCTCATGGAGCTGTTCAGGAGAAAGCACAAGCTGGCTGAGGAGTGATTGAACAAACTGATGTCGGATTTGTGAGGTCATTTCACCATCGCGACCTTGCACATAATCACGTTGGATGATTGGGATCTCAATAAGTTTGACACGATCAAGCAAAGTTTTGAGTGTGTAAGTATTTCCCTGATTCATACCAGTTGCTCCAAATTGTTGTCACCTAAAAACCATGTGAGGGTATCGATGATTTCTGCTTGATAATCTGTGGCATCCTCTGCCTTCCAAAACATCAGATCACCTGCATGATGGCTGTAGTACTTGAGAAAAACGTTTTTGGTACATAGGGGAACAAACGTACCTTTCTTATCAAGTTCAACGATTCGTCTTCGTTTAATTGCAAAGATGGCATTCCCATAACTGCGGTTGGTGTAGCTATCCAACAGGGCTAGGTTGGCGATGCTATTGTCTACGTCCGTCTCACTGCTTTCATCAAAATGTTGAAGTATCTTCAGATACAGTTCATTGAACGCTGAACTTGAAAAGGGTTGGGTTTCAAGCACATCTGTGACAGACAGACACAGTGAGTGTAGTGCAGAGGGAGAGGGTTGAGACTGAATCTGCTTCCGCCACAACGTATAGTCGTTGGTATCTTGGGGAACAGATATTTTTGTGGAGTACTCTAGGAAGGAACGAAGCCATTGTTTCTGAGCATCGGGGCGCTCAGGTTTGCGTGACTGCACAGAACGAATGTGCTCTAGATCCCACTGGCCGTTTTTATAGTTGTCAAACTGAAAGCGAATGTTGGTTGATGGATTGCGTAGGATTGATGCAATGTTGAACAACAGCAAAGCAGCCCTCAGTTTTTGATTGTCACGGCTACCATACTCTAAGCTACTAATTTGTTTTACAATTAATTCATGTAAATTGCCTGTGTGAAAAGTGAATAACTTGTCAGCAATTAGTTTTTTGAGATACCCAATAAATGCAGTTTTGCTCTGAGCCTTACTGTTTTGAATAAAGATAGATTTGATGGAAACTCCTTGATCAATCAAAAAACCAATCAGATGAAACCAGACGCGGTGCTCGAACCATTCTTCTAGCTGTAAAAAAT
>CALFYA010000019.1 GCA_937952925.1 uncultured Moraxellaceae bacterium | reverse complement strand
GGTACGGCGCTGTTCTTCTACACTCGTCCAATTCAGATCCACCGCACGCACATTGACAAAGCCGAGCCGCTCACACCAACGGATCAAGTGCGCCACACTTGGCAAAAACCATACGTTACGCATCCGACAATAGCGATCTTCAGGCATCAGGACAGTATTGGCATCGCCTTCGACCACCAAGGTTTCGAGCACCAGCTCACCGCCTTTGACCAGCATACTTTTGAGCGTCATCAAGTGTTGCAGCGGATCACGACGGTGATACAGCACCCCCATACTAAAGATGGTGTCAAAGGTTTGTGGCAGTGTGGGCAAATCCTCCAGCGTCAACGGCAACACTGAAGCCTTCACAGGTTGTACTTGGCTGATCCACTGCTTGAGCAGTGCAAACTGCATGACATACTGCCACATCGGCTCAATCCCAAGTACACAGCGCGCCCCTGCGCCGAGCATGCGCCACACGTGATAACCCGAACCACACCCCACATCGAGCACCACACGGTCTTGTAAGGGGGCAATATGCGGGGCAACGCGCTGCCACTTCCAATCGGAGCGCCATTCGGTGTCGATGTGCGTGCCAAATAGCGCAAAAGGGCCTTTGCGCCACGGATGCTGCTGCATCAATAGGCGTGTCCAATCGGCGGCTAATTCAGTGGATAAATCACTGGCCTGCCCCACCAACAGTCGATCTTGGCTCAGATCAACCACTGAAGGGACTAGTGCTTGCGTCCGGCTGATCACCTCGACCCAGCGCGGCAAATCGCCGTGCAACGGCTCATCAAGCTTGCGATAGTACGTATCGGCTAATGCTGGAAACGCCGCTTGTAACGCGGTGTTTTGGATGCTTTGCCCAAAGTCTTTAAACAATTGGGTAAACAGTGGATCAAACTGCTGACGAAGTGACATCACCGACTCTCTTCGCGTTTGATCGCGACAAATGAGGCAAAGTTAAAACATTGAAACCATAGCATCGCCTCGGCGAATCCCGCTTGTTTAAGGCGAGCCACATGCACATCGGGTGTATCGGGTAATAAGACGTTTTCAAGGGCAGTACGTTTTTGGGCAATCTCTAAAGCAGAATACCCTTGCGCTCGTTTAAAGGCATGATGCATATCAAACAGTTCTTGATCTTGTGCAGGATCGGCAAATTGTAGTTTTTCGGATAACACCAAAATGCCATTGGGCACGAGTGCTTGATAAATTCGCGACAGCAGCGCATCACGCTGATCACGGGCAATAAACTGCAAGGTAAAATTCATCACCACCATGGAGCTTGCCGCAAACTCAAGATCCAAAATATCTTGGGCTACAAACTCAACAGGGGTCGTGGTTGGCGTGTGTTGTTTGAGAAGATTGGCGCGTTCAATCATGGCGCTGCTGTTGTCCACGCCAATCACCTGACAATCGGGCGCAGCAATCTGCTGAGCCATCGCAAAGCTACACGCCCCGAGCGAGCTACCCAAATCATAGCAAGTGGTCTGTGGCAACACATGGCGCTCAGCGAGTACGCCAATCATGTCCACCATCAGACCATAACCGGGTACGGAGCGGCCAATCATGTCGGGAAATACCCGCGCCACCGTGTCGTCAAACTGAAAATTGCCAATTGCCGCCTGCGGCTGTTGGTAGACGGTATCTTTGCTCATGTCTGCGCTGTCCACACAAGGCCAAACATTGGGTTTGACCTTGCACACGTCAAACCATTTAAGGTTCGCGAATCATAGACAACCGTGCATCTTTATAGCGAGGGCTTTGTACGATTTTTTGCATAATTTGCAGCATGTCATAGGGCTGCTGCTGCACAAACATATTCACCACGGGCAATGGCAATACCCCACCAGGGTCAGCATAACCCGTGGTAATCACCTCTGATTTGCCTTTGCCCAGTGGGCGCACAATCCAACTGCCTTCATAATGGGTAATCCGTACCAAATGCGGGCTGGCGGGTGCGCGTGCATCGGTGGTGGAGCGGTTCATCAAGGTCACGGTGCCATCGGCGGCTTGGGTCAGTTTACTCATCACCACCACATCCCGATCTTTGAGTGGAAACGGAAAGTCCAGCTCCATCCGCAAAATAAACGTCCCAGTTTGCTCATCGCGTTTGAGCACATCGACTTTGCGGGTATAAGGCACCCATGTACTCAAATAATCGGTGTCTAAAATCGCCGCAACAATACTCGATACACTGCCACCCATGGTGGTGGTGGCACGATAGTTAAACGCTGGATTTCCCGTGGTTTGGTACGTCCAGACTTTCACACCGTTTTTGTTAATGACAGGCTTGGTGGCTTCAATCCGTTGCACCACTGTTGGGTTTTCGGCACTTGCCATCGATGTCACACCGAGGCAAGCCCACATCAACAGAGCTGGATATTGCATACGACAGTTACTCCTGACCCCTCGCCCACCATTGAGCTTGAGGGTTGATCAACGCAGCCCGAGCACATCTTGCATGTTGTACAGGGCTGCATCATGGCCAACCAGCCAACCTGCGGCGCGCACTGCACCACTGGCAAAATTCATCCGGCTGGTCGCCAAGTGTTTGAGTTCAACACGCTCACCCTCACCGATAAACATCACGGTATGCTCTCCAACGATGTCACCACCCCGAATCGTTTGGAAACCAATTTTCTGGCGCTCACGTGCTCCTGTAATGCCTTCTCGTGCATATACCGCATCCGCTTTGAGATCGCGTCCCAACGCGTTCGCCACTGCTTCACCCATCATAAAAGCCGTACCCGATGGCGCGTCGACTTTGTGGCGATGGTGCGCTTCGATCACTTCAATATCGACCGTATCACCAAAGGCTTTGGCGGCAAGCTCCAATAGCTTGAGTGATACGTTTACGCCGACCGAGTAATTGGCTGCATAGACGATCGGAATGATCGTTGCCGTGTGCTGAAGGTGCGTCTTTTGTACATCATTAAAACCGGTGGTTCCTATGACCATAGCGCACTTTGCTTTGGCACAAATGTCCAAATGTTGAACTGACGCCGCAGGCACGGTGAAATCAATCACCACATCACATTGATCAACCACCTCAGCCAAGCTACCCACAATCGCCACACCCAAATGCCCGATCCCCGCCAGCTCGCCCGCATCCGCGCCAATCAGGCTGCTGTTGGGCTGCTCAACGGCAGCAGCAAGGGTCGCACCGGCTTGCTGTACTGCTTGAATCAAGGTGCGACCCATACGTCCGCCTGCACCCAAAATGCCAATACGTGGAGCTTGACTCATGGTTTATGTCCTATCTGATAAAAATACGGTTGTTCCTGCTTGGACAGGGCGTCCAATCATAGAACAACCGCTTTGAAGGTGTGAGGGTTCAATCCCGACAATTCGCGTCAATTATGAGAACAAATCGCCAATCCGATCAAAGAATGATTTTTTGTGAGGCGATTGCCCACCGTCGTTGTCCATGGTGGCTTGCAATTCGCGCAGCAGTTCTTTTTGTCGTGAGGTCAGATTCACCGGTGTCTCCACCACCACCCGACACAGCAAATCGCCAATCATGGTGGTTTGTACTGGCTTCACGCCTTTGCCACGCAAACGGAACAAACGACCGGTTTGGGTGCCTTCGGGAATTTTGAGGCTGACCCGACCATCCAAGGTGGGGATTTCGACTTCTTTACCCAAAGCCGCATCGGTAAAGCTGATCGGCACATCCATATACAAGTCCGCGCC
>CALFYA010000018.1 GCA_937952925.1 uncultured Moraxellaceae bacterium | reverse complement strand
ATGGGCGAGTTTGGCAGTATGGCGGCAACCTTTGGCAATCAAAACGCGACCTTAAGCACCGCACCGCGTGGTGGTGGTTTATTTATTCGCTACCCCGATGGCACCGTCAAAGACCTCACGGCACTCGCTGGATTTGGGACAGCTTCAGGCATGCAAGGTGCCAATGCCATTGCAGTGCGTGATCCGCATGTGCATTGGGCGGGCAAAAAGGCGATTTTTAGTATGGTGGTGGGTGCACCCACACAGCGTTATCAAGTCCAGCAGTATTTTTGGCAACTCTATGAAGTGACGGGACTTGGGCAAGCCCAAATGCCGGTGATCAGCAAAGTGCCTAATCAACCGAGCAATCGCAACAATATCTATCCGTTTTATAACAGCAAAGGCCAGATTTTATTTACCTCTGATGCCACGCCGGTGGGCAATGCGCAGCATCTGTACCCACCCCTCGATGAATATGAACTGAGTCCGACCAATAGCGGAATTTGGATTCTCAACACCAGCACGGGCGCGCTCAAGTTGCTCAACCACGCCCCATCGGGCGACTTTAAACCGTTTGTGGATAGCTTTGGCCGGATTATCTTTTCGCAGTGGGATCACTTGCAACGTGATCAACAAGCCGATGCCGACGCGATTGAAGGCGGGCAATATGGCACCTTCAATTACACCAGCGAGCTGGCCACCTCGAAGATCATCCGTCGTCGTGAGGAGCTGTTTCCCGAACCTCGCTCACCGCGTACCGATTTATTGGCAGGGACTCCCTTTAACGGTCATCAGTTCAATCAGTTTTTTCCGTGGCAAATGAATCAAGACGGCAGTGCCGTTGAGACCATCAATCATGTGGGGCGCCAAGAGCTTGGTGGCTCGTATATGAATGCTGCACGGCATGATGACGCCAATATCACCGATGACTATGGGCAATATCCTCGATTTAATCCCAATCGCATCCATAATGTGATGCAAATCAGTGAGTCACCACTGCAAAACGGGACATATTATGCGGTCGATTCGCCCGAATTTGGCACTTATGCATCAGGCCAGATTATCCGCTTTAGTGCACCACCTAGCCTAAACGCCGATCAAATCAAAGTGGACTATATGACCCATCGCGCTACCTCCAGCACGACGCCTACGCCACAACATACAGGGCTTTATCGTGATCCGCTGCTGCTGAGCGACAACACCTTGCTTGCCACACACACCCCGCTTGCAGCCAACATGCAAAGCTTTAATTTCAAACTCAAACTCCTCAAAACCGTCAATGGTTATGCCGAGCCAGACACACGCCTGACCAATGGGATTGTGCGCAATGTGTCGTGGTGGGATCCTGATACCTTGCGGCAGTATCAGGGTGAGCTGTGGGAGATGTTTTTTTTTTTTAATGATACGGCGACCACCGAGATCTACACCACCGAAACGCCACTGCCTGCACCCGAAAAATCTGCATTTAGCCAAGCTCAAGTCGATGAAGCTGCGTTTCGTCAGTATCTTGCCCAAAATAAACTGGCGTTGATTGTGGCGCGTAACGTGACCAAGCGTGACGATAACGACAAACAACAACCCTTTAACCTGCGTGTGCCCAATGGTGTGCAAACCAATCTAGCAGGGCAAAAAATCTATGACGTGGCACACGCACAGATTTTCCAAGGCAACATGCTACGTGGTTTTGGTGGCATGACCACTCCACGTGCCGGTCGTCGCGTGCTCGCAACTCCGATGAACACGGCCAAAGCCGTCGCCAATAACCCCACTCATCCGCTAGGCTTGGGCATGACCACGCTGGGACTCGATGGCTCCATGGCGATGATCGTGCCTGCCCAACGTGCGTTGACATGGCAACTGACTGATCCAAGCGGCCAACCCGTCACTCGCGAACGCTATTGGATTACGTTCAAAGCCGGTGAAGTGCGCGTGTGTGCGTCTTGTCATGGCATCAACGACAAAGATCAAAAAGGCCAAGTCGGCGAACCGCAAAATATGCCCAGCGCGTTGGTGAATTTGCTGAATTGGTGGAAAAACAAACCCAACTAAACTGCTTGATTCGACTGCAAGCTCATCGACTTGCAGTCATTGACGCTGGCGCAAATCACCTCCTGCCATTTGGGTCATTGGCTCCGGCGTCAAACCTGCTACATTCGGAGCTTTGCAAAACAACATGCAAGGATCTGCCATGACATTGCCCAAAATCCCACGCGATGCCGCACAAGACTATAGCGAAGCCGCCGCCAAACCACGCCGTCTGTTGGTGCAGCAACACAGCGCATCCACGCTTGACCATGTTGGGCGCTACAGCATTGATCCCGCGAGCACCCAAGGCAATATCGAAAATTTTATTGGCTGCGTGCAAGTGCCTTTGGGGCTTGCAGGGCCAATCTTGATCAACGGCGAACACGCCCAAGGCGAGTTTTATGTACCCATGGCGACCAGCGAAGGCACGCTCGTCGCCAGCTACTCACGCGGTATGCGCCTGACCCGTGAAGCCGGTGGCATTACCACCACCGTGATTGACGATGCCATGCAGCGTGCGCCGATTTTTGTATTTGAAAATGCCCGTCATGCGCGTGATTTTGGCCTATGGGTCGAGGCCAACTTTGCCCAGATCAAAGCCGCTGCCGAAGCCACCACCCGCTCAGGCCAATTGCGCGATATCGAACAGTACAGCGCGGGCAAAATGCGCTGGCTGCGCTTTAACATGACCACAGGGGATGCCGCCGGACAAAATATGGTGTCCAAAGCCACCCATCATGCCTGTCAGTGGATTTTGGCGCAAAAACCGGCTGGCCTTGAGCATTTTAGTTTGGCGGCTAATTTTGATACCGACAAAAAACACTCGTTTGTCAACAGCCTACAAACCCGTGGCAAACGGGTGGTGGCTGAAATCACCTTGCCTGCTGCGCTCATCGAAAACATCATGCACACCACAGGACATGCATTATTTCAGCAACGCCAACTGTCTAATATGGGCGCGTTTATGGCGGGTTCCGCTTGTAATGGCGCACACTTTGCCAATGGCGTGGCGGCGATGTTTTTGGCTTGTGGGCAAGATGTGGCAAACGTTGCCGAATCAAGCGCCGGTTTTGTGTATAGCGAACTCAAAGACAATGGCGATTATTATTTTTCGGTCACCATTCCCTCGTTGATTGTGGCGACGTATGGCGGTGGGACGGGTCTACCCACTCAGCGCGAGTGCCTTGAGATCATGGATTGCTATGGGACGGGGCGTGCGCATAAATTTGCGGAAATCGTGGCGGCAACCGTGCTGTGTGGGGAGCTGTCGCTTGCATCCGCGATTGTGTCGGATCAATGGGTGTCGAGTCATGATGCCTATGGTCGTAATCGTCCTTAATAAGATGGTGGGTTTGGGCAGTCGCACCCGCCCAAACTCGCTATACTGTAGGCTGTTTGCTGCTTGTGACTCACGATGAATACTTTTGCCCTTGAAGGCCATCCCCACGTTGACCTGTGTGATTTGCTCAAACTCGACGGCTGCTGTGACAGTGGCGGCGCTGCCAAACAAGCCATCGAAGCCGGTTTGGTCAATGTCGATGGCAAGGTCGAATACCGTAAACGCTGCAAAATTTTGGCGGGTCAAGTGGTCGATTTTGCTGGTCGCCACATTCGAGTCACCGAATAATCAAGCCATCTTGCGGACGCGTGCGTACAGCATGCGTCTGACCAACGCCACCA
>CALFYA010000017.1 GCA_937952925.1 uncultured Moraxellaceae bacterium | reverse complement strand
GTGCCAAAGGATTTGCACATATTGGGGTGATCAAGGTGCTGGAATCACATGGCATCAAACCCAAGATTGTCACCGGCACCAGTGCAGGCAGCTTTGTTGGCAGCTTGTATGCCAGTGGCAAGACGCCTTATCAATTACAAGAACTGGCGCTCAAGCTTGAAGAGTCTGAGCTACGCGATCTGACCTTGAGCAAACAAGGTTTTTTGGTGGGGCAAAAGCTGCAAGACTATGTCAACACTCAGGTCAACAACAAACCCATCCAACAGTTTCCCATTCGGTTTGCAGCCATTGCCACAGCACTCGATACTGGCCAAAAAGTTGCGTTTAATCAGGGCAATGTCGGTCAGGCAGTACGGGCATCTTGCAGTATTCCCAATGTATTTATCCCTGCCACGATTGCAGGCAAACGCTATGTCGATGGTGGACTTGTCAGTCCGATTCCAGTTGAAAGCGCACGCGATATGGGCGCAGATCTGGTGATTGCAGTGGATATTTCAGCGCGACCACAAGCGGGACAGTCGGCCAATGTGCTCGGCTTACTCGATCAAACGCTCAATATCATGGGGATGCAAGGACTTGACCGTGAGCTAAAAGTGGCGGATGTGGTGATTCGTCCACAAGTCGGCAATCTCAGTGTGATGGATCTGACCCGTCGTCATCAAAGCATCTTGGAGGGCGAGCGAGCCGCTCAAGCACAAGTGCAAGCGATTGAACAAGCCATTGCGCGGTTTAAAGCTTCACCGGCTGCATTACGACCTGCGCTCAAAGCGAAGCTTTAGAACTCATCAAATAAGCCCTGAATCATACGATGATTGAGTTGCTGTTGTTGTTGGCGGTATGCCAAGGTCAACGGCTGCTCATCCAAGTCTGTACTGAGCGCAATTCCCCGCTGAAGCAGCAATTGTCTCAGCACTGGAATATTATAAAGCGCATGTCCTTTCGTGGTGTTTTCAAACAGCACATACAGCTCATCACACTCGCAACGCTTGGCGGCAATCCGATCCGCCCACACCACCAACTCCTCTTCACTGTAGCGATAATCATGGCGTTCGGCAGCACTTTTACCCTCCCACCACTGCGCATCATTGCGACCATGCAAGCGGATATAACCCGTCCTGCTGGTCAATACCAAATCTGAAATCGGCATGCC
>CALFYA010000016.1 GCA_937952925.1 uncultured Moraxellaceae bacterium | reverse complement strand
TCCTTGACCAGACCCATGGCGATACCGGCAACCGGCGCCTTGACCGGCACACCGGCATCCATCAGCGCCAGCGAAGCGCCGCAGACCGAGGCCATCGACGACGAGCCATTGGATTCGGTAATGTCGGAAACCACACGGATGGCGTACGGGAACTTGTCAGAGGCAGGCAACATCGGCTGCACGCCACGACGCGCCAGGCGACCATGACCGATTTCACGACGTTTGGGGCCGGTTTCACGACCGGTTTCACCGACCGAGTAGGCCGGGAAGTTGTAGTGCAGCATGAAGTTTTCGGTGATCGTGCCTTCAAGGCTGTCGATCATGATGGCGTCACGGGTGCCGCCGAGGGTGGCGGTTACCAGGGCCTGGGTTTCGCCACGGGTAAACAGCGCCGAACCGTGAGCGCGACCGAGTACGCCGACCTGGACATCAAGGGCGCGGACGGTCTTGGTGTCACGGCCATCGATACGCGGTTTGCCGACCAAAATATTGTCACGCACGGTGCGGTATTTGAGATCTTCAAACAAATTCAGCAATTCGTTGGTATCAACGCTGCTGCCTTCACCAGCAAATTCAGCCAGTGCGGTTTGCTTGATCGCAGACAGGGTGTCATAACGCTGCTGCTTTTCACGGATGGTATACGCTTCGGAGATTTGCTCAGCAAACCGCGCTTTAAGCGCTGCTTTGAGTTCTTCGTTTTGGGTGGGCGCAGTCCATGTGCTGGCTGGTGTGCCCACTTCAGCGGCAAACGCTTTGATGGCCTCAATCGCCACTTGCATTTCGTCGTGACCAAACAACACCGCACCGAGCATTTGATCTTCAGACAGTTCTTTGGCTTCGGATTCGACCATCAACACTGCACGGTCGGTGCCCGCAACCACCAGATCCAAATCACTCACAGCCAACTCGGCAATGGTGGGGTTCAAGATGTATTCGCCATTGATCAAGCCCACGCGAGCACCAGCCACTGGCCCTTTGAACGGAATGCCAGCAATCGCCAAAGCCGCCGAAGTGCCGAGCATCGCCGCAATGTCGCCTTCGAGGGTCTTGTCGGATGACACGACGGTGGCAGTCACTTGCACTTCGTTGACATAGCCTTCGGGGAACAACGGACGAATCGGACGGTCGATCAAACGCGAAATCAGGGTTTCGTTTTCGGTTTGACGGCCTTCACGCTTGCCATAACCACCAGGGATACGACCCGCAGCATATTGCTTTTCTTGATAGTTGACGGTCAGTGGGAAAAAGTCTTGACCAGCTTTGGCTTCTTTGGCGGCAACCACAGCCACCAGTACCGTGACGCCACCCATGGTGATCAGCACCGAGTTGGCTTGACGAGCAATACGACCGGTTTCTAAAACAACGGTGGTGCGGCCATATTGGAATTCTTTACGAACGATATTAAACATTGAACTTCCTCAGATTTTAAAATTTGTGGAGGCCCCTAACGGGTATCGTCCATGTCATGATTTTCATCATATCCATCGCT
>CALFYA010000015.1 GCA_937952925.1 uncultured Moraxellaceae bacterium | reverse complement strand
CTTTGATACCAAACGGCTTGCCGTTTGGCGTTGCTGAACAATGCACAACAATGTTACTGATCACTTTAGGCATGATGCCGCTCCTGTTTACATGGCACACCTCCACGTCAAAGGCTTTGGGTGCTTCTCGGTATAAGCAGCTTTTAGTTTGGTTGTTTGGTGCACAAAAAATCAGGCGGAAGTCATTCCTTTGGCATAAAAAAGCCCCCAACAGTGTGGGGGCATCGAGATCGGCTGCATGTCAAAAGAGTCCTAGCTGTCGTGTATCTGGCATGTGCGTCTGTAAGCCACTGACTTTGATTTTACGAATCCATCGCTCAGACAGTTTGTACTTGAGGGCGAGCTGGGCAGTGGTCAATGTGTCAGCATCAGCGCGGATTTTTTCGTCACGAATCGCTTGCAGATAATGTGACGCACGCGGCAGATAAATGCTGTCCCCACTGTAATAGCGAGCAAGTTTCAGCGCATTATCCAACCCAATCAAAAGTGCCAGATCATGATGTGGGTGAATCATCTTAAAGGGTGGGACATGAAACGTCGTACCACCGTGGCGCTCAACCAAAGCAAATGTGCTTTCAAAATCCGTCAGTTCCACAATCTTTTTAAGCGATTCGGGCAGTTGATCAATCAGTTGTTGCATGTTTTTTCTCCCTGCGTTTCTTGGCGTATTCCAGTGCTGCAACAATCTTGTACAGCTCTTCTGGGCTGCAAAACTCAATCGACTCTTTACCAAACATCTTGCGAGCCATGCCCACGGCATAATTCCAATGCTTGCCATCATCAGCGAGCAGCGCCTCAATCTTTTTGATCAATTCCGACTTGTCGCGCTGGGGCAGGTTGGGGCGGCGGCCAAAGTCGCGGCGTGGACGCTGATCAAAACCAGCGTCTTGCATCCGCTTCAAGATTTTGATCAGTCCATCTTCGGTGGCATCGGCAGCAGAGCGCACACCGGCAGCACTTTCGAGCATGTCGCGGTAGGTGTCTTCATCCAGCCCTAGGGCTTTTTTGCCCATATGGATTGCGGCGAGGCGTTGGCGGCGGCTAGTCATGACCGACATCCAATATTTCGATACTGTCGCAGACTTTGCATAAATGATTTATCGCAGCTCGACCACTTGCCCAGTCTGGTGCGACATAAATAAAAATCTTTTGATGTTTTGCAATAAATTCCTTGAGCTTACGTTTACCGTACTCGCTTTCGATTCTTTTAAGCTCTTTTGGGCTATACAGTGCGCTTTTGACAGGACGTAAAAATTTGCGCTCTGGAGCTGTGGAGTCATGTGAAATCCATACCCCTTTAAATGCAAAATTGACGTATGTCATTACTCTATAGGTCAAAGATTTGGAATACTCGACGCTCAGGCTCACACGATAACCATCGCACCTTAGCTGCACATCACCATGCGGTATAGATAGGGCTTTGATCACCCGATCTTTATCCGCTGCACTCATCTTAAATGGCATCACTCACCTCGGCTGCTCATCAGTACCCAACCACCACGCTGGGCAGACAGCGGGACTAGCCCGCTGTTTCGCATTAGGCAATCGCGTCGTTTAATGGCTTGCCAGCCTTGAAAACAGCACTCTTGCTTGCAGCAATCGCAATGGCTTCACCGGTTTTGGGATTGCGACCGGTACGAGCTGGGCGGTTTTTCACGCTAAACGTGCCAAAGCCTTTCAATGCCACCTCACCACCGTTAGAAAGGGTTTCAATCACACCCGTTTCTAACGCTTGAAGGGCGGCAGTGGCTTGTACTTTGGTGATGCCCGCTTGGTCAGCAATGCGTGCAATCATGTCGGACTTGTTCATAGGGTCTTACTCCGTGGTTGTGCCGTTATCGGCGGTAAACTGTTGGTCATATGCGGCTTGCAATGCGTCAGCATCACAGCCAAAAAGTGCAGCGGTGCGGTATTGAGCATCTGGATACTCAACACCGCTATCAATCAGCCAAATCAAATGGGCAAGGGCGGCTTTCATCACACCACCTCGGCGGCAGGATTAACGCTGGCAAGTTCGTATCCAAACGTATTGCGGGTATTCAGGTTCGCGCCAATCTCAGCAATTTCAGCCAGACTGAGCTGCTTGATCGCGTCTTTGTCGCACTCTTCCTTGATGCGGATGCACTGATCCAGCCCACGAGTGCGCAGTTGCTCAAGCGTGAATGCAGTGTCGGGGATGGTCACTGTGGTGGATAAGCGATAACCCACCGAGCCATGCACCAAACGCTTGGTTTTCACTGCACTAAATTCGTCTTTGCGGCTATCGCAAAATTCTTTGATCGACAGTTCCAATGCCTTCATTTCATCAGCCATTGGCTTGATGCGTTGCTTGCAATCTTCCTTGATCTGGTCAACCAGCTCATTACAAGCGGCTTTTTCAAGCTCAATCGCTCGGCTCAAGTCGGACATTTGCAGCAGCGCATCGTCCACCGCTTGATAGCTTTTGAGCTGAGGTTCAGCCATGCGTTTGCGAGTCATTATTTTTTTGCTCCTCTAAAGCCCTGCTGTTCCCAGCGGGGGCGGTCATCTGAAAGGGTTGGGCGTGCTGCTGTCGGAATTGATTCCGACTGTGCGGTAGGTGTGTGGGCATGAGCGGGTAGAGCAGGTTTGTAAGCAGCAATCACTGATGTGATCCAACTGTGACCACTGAGAGGCAGGATCAGCTTTCCAGCATCACGCTGGCGGTGTGCGTCTTCGATGGCGTATTGCCAAGCTTCGAGTGGGGCGGGGATAGTGTGGCCTTGGTGTACCAAAGTACCGGCTTCAATCAAATCCAAGACCTCGATAGCCAGTTTGTTCCAGCGGTCTGGGGACATGTCACGGGTAGCGGGCTTATGCAGTTGGACATAGCGCAAAACCAACATGCCGACTGGTGTGCGGCTAAACAGCCGCGCTAAGGTCTGGCGTGTGGCTTCGGCTTCGGTGAACAGCATGATGTCACCGGTGACACCGCAGGCGGGGCAGCGTAGTTTCATACCAGCACCTCGACACCAGCGACACGACGAGATCGGAAGAGCGTCGTGTAGGGAAAGAGTGTCTTCG
>CALFYA010000014.1 GCA_937952925.1 uncultured Moraxellaceae bacterium | reverse complement strand
GACCGCTTCAATAGGCTTAGCGTACGATTTTTTACGTTTTCTGAGACTACCCCGAGTTTGTTTGTGACCGATGAAAATGGACAACGCTATCGGCTACTGCTTATCCCAAGCAAAATTGCGGCGGAAGAAGTCATCATTAGACCCAAGAAAACCCAACCCAAGCCTTCAGTTCAAGAAGGCAATCTAGCGACGAGTCACCACAGCCAAATCAAAAACATGATTTATGTCATGGCGAATGATCAGGGTGACGCAGATCAAGAGTTAGCAGGAATAGAAAAAGTTGCCTACAACAAGCTGATCACCCTTTGGCTTGAAACTGAGTTTTTGCTACTCGATAGCTACACCACTGAAGGCATTCGAGGCGAGCGTTATCAGCTCACTAACATCTCAAACAAGCCACTCGTGCTACAGGAGCAAGAATTTTACCGAAAAAATGTGGTTGCGGTGGCTGTGCAGAATCTCAATCTCGCACCACAGCAATCCACCATCGTTTATATCGTGCGTACAGTAGATTGAGGTCGTCATGAGTGAGTCTAATGAAGATCTAAAAAAGAAACATTTAGTGATTACAGGTGTGGGCGGCGGTATCTTGCTGATCAGTACCGTTTCGGCTATTTTTTTGATGGATGGCAATCAAGAGGCTCCACAACCCACTACTGTCAAGACAACAGAGATTGCTACCCCCGGTCAAGTAGAAGACAAAGATGCTTGGCGAGCGCAACAGGCCGCACAAGAGCAAAGTAATGAGGCTCAAATTGCACAGTTGCAGCAGCTATTAGAGCAACAGGCTCAAAATAGTAATGATATGTCCAAAGAGATGATCGCCCTACGCGAACAACTGTCAAGTCTTGAGCAGGAACGGTCGCTGAATCAATCAGCCAACATCACGGGTAATTTTCCCCCACCACCACTGAACCCCAATCCTTCAGGGAAGTCTGAGGGGATAATGGGTACACAAATTCTGCCCGACCCTACAAGGAAGGGTAGATCCAATTTTCCACCATCTCCACTTGGTAGTTCAGCTCAAGAGCTGAACCCACAACAACTGACGCCGCCTGTCCCGCAAATTGAAGTGATCGACTTTAAAGAGGGAACAGTGGAAGGCGGGAATACGACAGGTACTACAGCAGCCCAAGATCATCGTGCGGTGTCATCTCCAGCCGAAAAGGAAACCTTTATACCTGCAACCACCTTTGTGCGAGCGCTATTGCTCAATGGTGTTGATGCACCAACAGGAGGACAAGCTCAAGGGAACCCTTTGCCGATTACGTTGCAAATTATTGATGCAGCCAATCTCCCCAATAAAAACAAGATCAATCTCAAAGGTTGTCGCTTCTTAGGCGCAGCGTGGGGCGATTTATCGAGTGAACGTATGCTCGCTCGTGTTGAAGACATGTCTTGTGTGATCAATGGAAAGAGTGTGGTCGTTCCTGTACGTGGATATGTGATTGGTGAAGACGGCAAAACAGGGGTGCGTGGACGTTTGGTCAGTAAGCAAGGACAGGCTCTAGCCAACAGTTTGTTGGCAGGAGTGGCTTCATCTACTGCCAATGTTTTTGCCGCAGGTAGCTCAAGTCAATCAGTCAGCACCAATGCACTTGGCGGCACCACGACAACCAAAGTGGTTGATCAAGATGAGCTAAAACGTGCAGCAATTGGTGGTGGTTTATCTTCAGCCGCTCAGAATCTTGCCGAGTATTACATCCGTCAAGCCGAAAAAATGTATCCCGTCATCGAAACAGATGCAGGTCGCATCGTTGAAGTGTTGATTACTGACGGTGTGGCATTTCCTTTGACCAACAGCGACAAGCGTGTAAAGCCTTCCGAGAAACGAGTATTAAGCAATGACTAAGCTACTTTTAAACCTGTTGATGGCATCAACACTCAGCGTCAGTTTTTGCGTCAACGCAAAAGATGACATGCTTGATAAGCTGCGAGTGAAATATCCAAACACCCAGTTCGATCAAGTGACACCTTCTGAAATCAAGGGGTTATACGAGATCAAGATGGGACGCAATGTGGCCTATACCAATAGTGAGGGTCGCTTCTTTTTGTTTGGACATCTGTTTGATATGCAGACTCAAACCGATTTGACAGAACAACGCTACAAGCATCCCAAAGAACCTGAGCAGCGTCTGACATGGCCTGAGCAATACCTGTCACAAGCGATCAAGACGGTACGCGGTGATGGTAGTCGAAAAATTGCGGTGTTCTCTGATCCTGATTGTGGTTACTGCAAACGCTTAGAAGCGGAGTTGGTGAAGGTCAATAACGTCACGATTTATACCTTTTTATACCCTTTAGACAGCATTCACCCTGAAGCACGCAGTAAGGCCATTAGCATTTGGTGTGCTGAAGATCAAAGCGGCACATGGCAAGACTACATGCTGATGAGCAAGCCGCCGCGCTTGGCAACCTGTAAAAACCCGATTGAGCAAAACATCGTCTTGGGTGGCAAGTTTGGGGTGATGGGGACACCAATGCTGGTTGACTCCAACAATCAAACCCTCATGGGTGCGGCAAGTAGCGAAGAAATTGAGCGTTGGTTAGCCAAGGGGAATACACCATGAAATTAGTCCCACTACTACTGATCAGCATGGTGATGGTGTTGCCCGCTTGTTCGACGTTTACAGGCTTGGACTCCAAAAGTGACTTTAAGTGCAAAGCACCTGAAGGCGTGGCCTGTGAATCCATGAGTGGGATTTATGCCAATGCCGAAGCGGATAATCTTCCTGCGCAGCGTATTAGCCATCGTGATGCGGCAAAAGCCACTCAAGCACAGCTCACACGCGCTCCTAGTCATGAGAGGCGCAAATTGCCCATGCCTAATGCAACATCGAGTGGACAGCCCTTATTCCGCAATCCTGAAATTTTGCGTATTTGGGTGGCTCCTTGGGAAGCTGCTGATCAAACGCTCTATGACCAAAACTACATGTATATCGTGGTTGATTCAGGCGCATGGCAGATTGAGCACAATCAGCGTCGTATTCGTGATGGTTATGCACCGATTGAGCCGCCTAAGGTCAATCGCCGTGCTCAAGTGATGCGTGCGGATAGCACTCCTCCAGTCAATCAACCGATGACAACGACCCCTTAAGGGAGCAATGCGCATGTCTTCTTGGGTAGATGCTTTCAAAGAGTTTTGGAGCAAGTCGGTACTCGGTGAACTCACTGATGCAGGGACTTTGCCTTCTGCGGTGGTTGCTGATAACCGTCGTGCGACGATGTATGGTATTCACAGTATGTTGAAATACCATGAATATGATCCTAGCAATGGCCTATTTTATAACGAAAATTCAATTGGATTTTGCTTAGAGGTGTTGCCGCAAATTGGTGCGGATGATGACATGGTGGCTCGTCTAGGCAGCATGTTTAATAATATCCCTCCCAATTGCGGTTTACAGTGGATGCTATTTGGTAATCCACTGCTTGATGACCTGTATGACAAGTATGTGCTGTTGCGTGAGCTTGCTGTTGATCAAGGAGCAAGTGATCCATTTTTTATTGATCTTGCCAAACGCCGTGCCGAATACGCGCAAAAAAATAAAGGCCAGCCCCTATTCCCCCATGACAATTTTTCGATCAAACGTACCCGACTGGTACTGAGCTTAACCCGACAAGGCAGTCCCGACGATAAAAAGCTCGTCAGCAAGATGGTGGCGCTTTCTGAAATGATGAAAGCGACATTGCACTCGGCTTCTTTTGCGTCGATGAGCCTTGATGCGACAGGTCTGATCAAATTTTTGTGGCCGATCTTAAACCCTGAGAGCATGTTCAGCACCGAACGTATTCACGACATTGAATATGATGATGGCCGTAGTCTCAAAGACCAAGTGACTGAGCTTGGTCACTATGCACGAGTGACGACTGATGGTGTTTTGTTTGGCTATCCACCCGAAAGCGTTGATGCACCAGATCATCGTATCATGGCAAGGAGTTTTGGGATTCAGCAGTATCCTAAGAATCGTGAACTATGGGAAATGTCGAGTTTGGTCGGCAGTTTTTTCGATGACACCTTGCAATACCCTTGTCCCTATCTGATTTGTGGGGGTGTTTATACCCTCGATATTAATGAAACCTCCAATAAAGCTTTATTGAAAAACGCACGAGCCAAACAAAATGCTGAGTCTAAGATGGCTCCTTTCCAGCCTGAATTGGCACTCCAAGCCCAAGATTGGAACTCAGTGGTCTACCAGCTCGATGCAGGGGGAGCCTTGTGTGAGCTGTACCATAACCTTGTATTGTTTGCGCCTATTGACAGTATGCCGAGTGCAGCACAGACCGCCACCAACATTTGGCGTAGTGAGCGTTTTGCGATCCGTCCTTTGCAGACGCTGCATTTAGCGTGTCTGTATGCCTCCTTGCCAATGACACTCACCACTGAATGCCGAAACGATTTAAAGCTGTTTCGGATTATGAGCACCAAGACAACCACCAACGCTATTGATATGGCTCCCATCATCTCAGAATGGGCAGGTGTGGGTGATCCCGTCATGTTGTTTTTTGGGCGTCGTGGCACACCAACCTTTTTGGATTTTTATAGCAATCCACAAGGCAACTATAACGTCTTTATTGCAGGGGTATCGGGTGCAGGTAAATCTGTAGCCATGAATGAAATTCTGTCGGCTTATCGAGGGACGGGAGCGCAAGCACGGGTGATCGACGTTGGGCGTTCATATCGAAACTTGACCGCGCTACAAGGGGGAACTTTTATCGACTTCACTCCCACGAGTGATATTTGCCTCAATCCGTTTAGCTGGATTACGGGCGCAGAAAACTTCCTCGATGAAATGAAAATGCTGCGCCCCATGATCGGCAAGATGGCAGCCCCGAATGAAAGCCTCACCGATTATCAATACTCCTTGCTATCTGAAGCGATTACGGCGGCATGGAATGATTATGGGCAAGATGCAAACCCGACTCGCGTCGCTGAGATGCTACGCAACATCAAAAATGAAAATGACCAGCCTGATCGCATTGCCTTTGAGCTATCCAAACAGCTTCAACCGTTTTGTGAGGGTGGGGTATACGGACATTATTTTAATGGCAGGGCGAACCTCAACCTCGATCATGACATGGTGTGCTTGGAGCTAGAAGAGCTGAAGTCTACGCCTGATTTACGCGCCATCATTTTGTTTGCACTCACGAGCAAAATTGCCAGTGATATGTATCTCTCACGCGACCGCAAGAAGATTTGCTTACTCGATGAAGCCTGGCAACTGTTGGGTGACAACAAAGAAACGGCTGAGTTTATTGAGGAGGGCTATCGACGTGCGCGGAAGTATCGGGGCATTTTTTGTTTAGGGACACAGGGGATTGAGGACGCATTTAAAAATGCGGCCGCACAAGCCGCCTACAACAACGCAGACTGGAAGATCTTCCTTCGCCAAGACAAGAAAAACCTAGAGCAGTTGATTGCCGCAGGAAAAGTATCGTTCTCACCCATCGTCAAAGCGCAATTAATGTCACTGCGCACGGAGCGCGGGCGCTTCTCAGAAATGCTGATTTCATCACCGAATGGTGAGGCGGTCGTCCGCCACATTCCAGATCCTTATTCGCTGATGGTGGCGTCCACCAACGCTGAAGATTATGTCGCGGTTGAAAGGCTCCTAGAGCAGGGTTACAGCACCTCTGACGCACTAGGGATTTTGATGAAACAACGAGGCATCCAATAATGAAATTTTTAGATTTAGTCACCAACGGGATTGTGAGCGCCATCATCGTGTTGATGGTCTTGGCTCCAATTGGTTATGTCGGATATCAACGTATTCCTAAACCGATTGCGGTCGTGGATGTAAAAGCCTTGATGGAAGAAGAACAGGCCAAATGGATTCAGCAGCTTCAGCAAAATAGTGGCTCACTCACCGACGATCAACGCGCAGCGTACAACCAAAGCTCAATGTTATTTGCACAGCGACTTTCTAGCTCGATTGAACAATTGGGCAAAGAGTGCCAATGCGTGTTGGTCAATAAGGCCGCTTTGTTGACCAGCTCAGGCTCAGGCATTTTGGATTACACCCAGGTGATTCGGGAGCGTATTTAAGATGAGCCAACATGTAAAAACGTTAAGTGCTCAAGCATGTACTACATGGAAAAAACCAAACCGTTTGGTGGTCATTAGCCTCCTTCTCGTCATCCTCGTTTTTGGTACTTTGCTTTTGCTACATCGGAGCTATGAGTACAGTGTCAATCTCAGCCAAAGCTTGCCAGAAACCTTTTTTATTATTGAAAAACAAAAACCTTATCACCTCAATCGAGGGGAATACATTGGTTTTGCATGGCGTGGCGGATGGGGCTATCCCAAACACATGACCTTCGTCAAACAGGTAGCAGGTGTAGCGGGTGATCGGGTTTATCTCCACTCAAGGTTTTTATATGTCAATGGTGAGTTGATTGGCTATGTAAAGCCAAAAAGCAAGGGCGGTATCCCACTACACCCACTCAACACAGCCGTGATCCCGAAAGGAAAGCTGTTTGTTCGGGCAACGCACATGGATAGCTTCGATTCTCGATATGAAGAGTTCGGACTGGTTGATGAGCAGCAAATCATAGGACGTGCTTATGGCTTCTTATAATCGGTGCCAGATGCTCTACCGTGTTGCTGTGTTAGGGCTAATGTGTTGTACCACACCCGTGCTTGCCAAACACTTAGGTGCAGTTGGACCAGTTTATCCTGTAAAAGAGCGTGATGCTGTTGAAGCGATCTTAGCCAAACTCAAGGATAAAGAAGCAACAGGCGAGTTAGAACAGCTCAAAAAAGACATTCAAAATCGGGTGATCCGCCATGCGAAGTCTCCCAAACCTGTCATGGGATTGACCACGACCCAAAAGCGTCAGGTGAAGTTATTTGACCCTTCAATCACCTATGCAGAAGACGTGCGGACAGACGATGGTCAATTGCTTGCGACCGCAGGAACCCGAATCAATCCTCTAGCATATATTAGCCTAGGTAAATCAATGATTTTTTTTAATGGCGATGACCCCGAACAAGTGCTTGCGGTTGGCAAACTGGTCAAAAAATACGGGCAACAGCTACGTCCGATTTTAGTACGTGGATCTTGGTTTGATCTGTCTCACCAATGGAACACGCAAGTATACTTTGACCAAGGAGGCTACTTATCACAAAAATTTGGCTTAGAAAGCGTTCCCACCATTGTTCGTCAAGTTGATCAGCAGCTTGAAATTGCTGCAATTCCTGCGAGTGAACTTAAATGACCGTTATCCTTATATCTTTGCTGGTTTTTTGTATTGTTGTTATTTGGCTGAGGAAGTTTAAATGAACAATAGCCTTATAGCCTTGCTAATTTTCTGCATCAGTTGTCTATCGTGGGCGGGCGAGAGCGAAGGAGCCAAAGGAACCAAATGTGTCGGTGAGTTTGCAAACCCGATTACCGACTTATGTTGGTCATGTCTATTTCCCATTTCAATGGGAGGAATGGCCTTATACAAGGGTGGGCAAGAAGACAACGAAAACCCCAATCAACTTCTGTGCTCCTGTTCATCACCATTTATTCCAATTGGCATCCAGACAGGGTATTGGGAACCAGCGCGTCGGGTTGATGTGACCAGAAAGCCGTACTGCATGGTCTCGATGGGCATCGAGTTAGATATTGGTTTTAAAACCCCTGAAGGTGAAATCCGCATCAAAGACGATGGAACCAAACACTCGTTTTGGCAAGCACACTGGTATGCAGATCCGATTTTGTACTGGCTTGATGTAATGGCTGGACACCCTTGTTTAGAAACAGGGGAGTTTGATGTGGCTTATATGACTGAGATTGATCCGCTCTGGAATGATGATGAGTTGACCATTTTGCTTAATCCCGAAACGGTATTGTTTGGTAATCCTCTCGCTCAAGCGGCCTGTATGGGTGACTGTATTAAATCTTCGGTTGGATTTGGCTCCAATACCCTGTTTTGGTGTGCAGGGTGCAATGGCAGCATGTACCCCCTCAATGGGCGTGTCGCCAGTCATATCTCTGGCATTCAAGCAAGTTCATTAGTGGCGCAACGATTGGCCGCAAAAATGCATCGTCAAATGCTCACATGGGGAACCGCAGGGGTACAGGGTTTATGTAATGTCTACCCTCAGCCGATCATGAATAAACGTCAATACAAATACTCGATGCTTTATCCCAAACCACAAGCCAAAAAAGGCGAGGATGACACCAAAAAATGTTGTCAGCCGTTTGGACGTACCACTGCGGTATGGGGGTCAGGCCGAAGCTTTCCTTACAAAGGTGAAGACTACTCTTATGAGCTATTTCGTAAGAAGAATTGCTGTCTTGGCCCCAAATTTAGCCCATAACTCAAAATAGGACGCTGATATGACCTGTCTATTTTTATCTCGATGTGTCGCAATCTCCCTATTCTGTTTTTGCGTCAACGCAAAAGCAGCCGATTTTTGGAGTGATGAGATTGCCACCGCACCAGAAGACCGACAAGAACAACTAAAGTTTCAAAAAGAGCTTGCTCGTGTCGAGCAAGAGAGAAAAAGCCTGTTTGATCAAGTGCAAGTGCCAACACAGACGCAACTTCCCAACATTGATACCACCCACATGAAGGGCATAGATATTCAAAAGCTTGCGCAGCGATATGAGCAGGAGGTCAAAGTCGAGGTACAGCAAAATAATCAGATCATGGTATTTGTCAGCTTTTCTATGCCCATCGACTCGATCAAAAAAGCCATTCAGGATGTCAAAAAAGTCGATGGTGTCGTGGTACTTCGTGGCTTTGTGAACAACAACTATATGGACACCGCTAAAGAGATTCAAAAGCTAGGGGAGCAGGTGGGCAACATTCAAGTTCACCCTGATGCATTTAAAAAATACCAAGTGACCAGTGTGCCAACGGTTGTCTTGGTTGAAGCACAACATGAAAAAATTGGTGACGATGGCTGTGCTTTGCCCGATAGCTATCTGTCGATTAGTGGGGATGTCCCCTTGAGTTACGCCCTTGAACAATTTGCAAAACAAGGCAATGAGCATCAACAACGTCTTGCAACACGCTATTTACGCCATCTGGAGCATTAGACATGAAACGATGGTTGACCTGTATGTTGCTGAGTATCACGGTTGATCAGGTGGCTGCAAATCCTGCGGACACAGGCTATCAACAAGGTGTGCAAGCCGCTCAAGATCCAGCACTCAAACTACAAGACCAAGCAAAAATTGCGACTCAGGGCGAATCAGCCATCAACACTGCGATTGGTGAAGGCCAAGTTCGCTATGATGCAACAGAAAGTCAGATCTATCATGACGGTCGTGGCAATGCATCCTTTTATGGCGTGAATAAACAAGCCAAATGCGCCACGATTCAAAGCAGTTGGACGAATGCAGAAAAGGCTGAATGTGAAGCCGTCAACTTTGCGGTCAACAACCCCAATCAACGCCCCAAATACCAGCTTGACGCCAAGACTGATCCTGTATTGATCAGCTCACAAAACATCAAAAGCACCACCAACTCAGGCCAAAATTGTCGGGTTGTCAAAAAATTGATTCAAGCACAAAGCAAAACAGAGCACTGCCTAGAGGTACGCGCTTTCACAGAAAAAACCTGTGAGCGTCGAGTCAGCTTTAGCTGTGACAGCTACGGGGGGCAATCTGTCAGTTTGGGTGGTGTCGTTAAAGACAGTGTGACCCTCAAAAATCACACGGGTGGTACAGCCGTCGCCATCTGGAAAGCGCCCGATACGATAGAGTTGTCTTTAGATACGCAGCGTGGAACAGGCACCTATTACGCAACAGCCGTGTTTAAAATTGAGAATCTAGCCGATTTGCAGGAATTTAAGCTGACTTATGGATATTGGGATCAACTAACGATCATTCGGCTCAATGGGAGCGAGGTTTTAAGGTTAGGCGGATACTATGACTCTTGGGGAGAAGTCACACGAGATACCGACCTTCGGCAGTATCTAAAAGAGGGAGATAATGTCTTAGAAGGTGAGTTTTGGAATGGAAAAGGCCCTGGTGGAGGGGCGGTAAAAATAAAAACTAAACTAAAAACGACCTGTGCCGAAAATTGGCAAGATCAGTGTGTTCATCAGGGGTTATGAGATGCGTTATAAACTGACGATCATGATCACTGGTCTGATGCTTTCAGGACTGTGTTTTTCTGAAAGCCCTGATCTTAAAAACTGCATACAGCAAAAAGCAGAAGTCTGTATTGAAGGTGCAGAAACACGATTGATTAGTGGCGTTCCGATCTTTAAAGAATGTTGGGCATACCGAGCAACTTATCTCTGTTTAGATCAAAGCTCACATAATTCATGTACCGCACTGCAAACTCAAGGATGTACACAAAGCAGTAGTGTGTGTACCGAAAAAACTCCAACAGGGGAGTGTCTGCAATATGAGCAAACCTATCAATGTCCGACTACAGCAGCGCGTGAAGTTGAACAAACCATTTGCACGGACACCTATTGTTCTGATGGTCAATGCGCTAACCAAGACAAGGAAACAGATGGAGATTTTGCAAAATCGGTCGCTATGATGGAAGCTGCGAGAGAGGGCGGAGTCTATGGTATCCAAGCTAATCAAACCCTAAACATTTTTGCAGGTGGTTCAAATAAATGTACGCTCAAGGTCGCCTTTGGTGGAACAATAAAAAGCTGCTGCGAGGAAGAGTCTGGCGGAGAGAATTTTACCAATCGAGCATCATCGGCGAATGGGATGGGGGAGTCGTATTATACCTATGATACTTTAGATGAGTCAGACTCAGAAAAGCTTCAAGCCTATTTAGAAGCCTCATTAACAGGGGGATGGCTCAGTTGTTCTGACAAAGAAAAGGCTTTAGGTTTAAAGCGAGGGCAGAATCTATGTGAATATGTAGATGAAGAGTGTTCAGAGCGTGTTTCTGTTGGTTTTGCATCAACGTGTGTTGAAAAAACACGAACCTATTGCTGCTTTAAGTCAAAACTTGCCAAAGCAATTAACACTCAAGGCAAAGCTCAATTGGGTCAATCTCGAAGTGATTGTCGCGGTTTTACGATGGAAGAACTAGATCGGATTGATTTCTCAAAAATCAATTTAGATGAATTTATTGATAGTATTGTCCCAAAATCATTTAATTTAGATGAGCGCTCTAGTAATATTAGCTCTAAATTAAATGGCGTGAATAATGTAGGTGACTTCTATGAATAAACAGTATGTGCTGCGTCGTTTACTGTATACATCGGGTCTGTTTGTGGGGCTGACGTTTTGCGTTGACGCAAAAACGACAGGCTTAGACTACGCCGCAGGGAGCCTACGTTATGACTCAGTATGGACATGTGATCAGCCGAAGTCGAACTGGTATTGTGATGAAGAAGCGAAGACTGAGCCGCCTCAAGCACCCCAAAAGCCAGTCGTCAAAGCCAAACCCGTAGAGCCACCTCGACCAAAAACAGATCGTATTGAGTTAAAAGATCTGGAAACGGCTGAACAATTGCGTGCAGAGCTAAAGCGCCGTGAAGATGTTGCCGTGATGAAGCCCACTCCAGAGAACATCAAAGACTATTTAGATGCTTGGCAATTGACCCAAAACACTGCTGCAAAATTTGCTGATTCTTGGCAACGTGTGGTGTGGCAAAACCCACAATATGACTATTCGTTAAAGCACCCAACCAATAATGCGGCCTTGAATATTGCCAAACAGCAAAAAGAGCAGACACGCAGTCAAGCACTTGCTGAATTATCAAAACATCATGGCCTGATCTTCTTCTTTAGAAGCGATTGTACTTACTGCCACACCATGTCATCGACCTTGCGTGTAATTAGCGAACGCTTTGGCATGGAGGTCTTGCCTGTTTCGATTGATGGGCAAGGTATGCCGCAGTATCCGAATTTTGTAGATGGCAGAGGCATTGCCGCTCAATGGGGCGTTGAAGTGGTTCCTGCGGTATTTATCGCCTCTAAAGACACCAAAGAACATGCGCCTATTGGTTTTGGCGTAATGTCCTTTTCCGAATTGACTGACCGAATTTTCGTACTCACCAACACCAAAGTTGGCGATAACTTCTAAGCGAAGGATGATGATAATGCGTATGACTGTCTTAAGCGTTGCTTGTTTCTTCTCTTGTTTTGGGCTGAGCACATCATTAAACGCCTCATCTATGCGTGAGGTTTTTGACTCGATCAATGCGCAAGGCAATGTGACAGGCCCGGCCATGATTCAAGGGCAAACCATGAACTACGCAACAGGTGGTAGCCTTTTTTTACGCACACCCGTCAAAACCTATAACCTAGCTAGTATGACCCCTCCCTCATGGAATCTAGCAGGGTGTGGCGGTATCGACTTGCATCTTGGCGGCTTTAGTTACATCGGCAAAGACGAACTGGTACAGATGATGCGGAATATTGGCTCCAATGCAGTCAGCTACGGTTTCAAGCTTGCATTGCAGAATATCTGTCCATCTTGTGACAACGTGATGCAAGCACTGCAAACGACTGCCCAAAACATTAACCGCCTCAACATCGACTCTTGTGAAGCTGCAAAAGGGATTGTTAATGCGGCAACATCAACAATGGATATCAAGCAACGCCAGCAATCGAGTATGCAGTTTGGGACTTATGCCAACCTGTACAGTGACACAATTGACGCATGGCGAAATGTAAAATTTGACTCTGCAAAGGCCAAAGAAGCTGAAGAGAAGGCGAAAGAAAAAGCACCCAATGACGTCGAAGAAATATCACCTACAGGCAATATCGTCTGGAAAGCGTTAAAGCAGGTACAAGGGATTGATGACGAATACCGTATGATGCTGATGAGCCTCACAGGGACTGTGATCATCGCACCAGCGCCAAACTATAACAAAACACCTATTTTACGTTCGATTCAGGGGATTGAGAGCATTCTTGGTGATGCAGACAAGCCCAAGGTTAAAGTCACCTTATTAACCTGTACGGACAGTAAGACCGCAGATGGCTGTTTAAAGGTTGAGCAAAAAGTTGTTGAAATGGATAGCTTTAATGGCATGGTCCAGCAAAAGCTTGATAAGATCATCCAAAAAATTTCAACACGATCCGCCTACACCCCCACAGATAGCCAAGAGTTAGCGGCTTTTGTTAGTAGTACCGATATTCCCGTGTATAAAATTATCGCCGTTGGGACTCAACTTGGTGACAGCACACTGACCGACGTATTGCTTGCCCGTTATGGCGAACTGATTGCCGCAAAATATGCACAGTATTACTTAGAGAAAGCAGCACGAGATATGCGCTTTGCGCTCACTCATGCTGAACGTGGCAGCTACAACACAGCGACTGAAGACGAGCTAAAAGAAATCAATCGCCAGCTCGACCAAATCTCTGAAAATTTACGCATGACCATGATGACGGCTTATCAGCAAGCGAGTCATACCTACAACATCTCGATTGAAGTCACACAGCTTGAACGCACCATGAATAGTCACCTTTCGGAAAGTGTGTTGAACTCTCTGGCTTTTGGCAACAGCCTAAAACGTTAATTACAAAAGGAATTAAAAAATGGCTATTGATTATGAGATGGAAACTTACTGGAATGTGGAAACCCTCTCGACTGTACTCAATGCTGTATCGGCGTTGATGGGCAGTGGCGACTATTCTGCCATGATCAAGATGATTTTTATGCTTGGTGTTGCAGTTGGATTATTTGTCTACATGGGTAATCGACAGCTTGATTTTGCCAAGTGGGTCATCAATAGCCTCGTCGTTGTGATGCTGCTGAATATGCCTATTGCCCGAATTACACTGGTTGATAAAACAGATTTAGAGCCACCAAAGACCATAGATAACATCCCTTGGATGATGGCAACCGCCGCCTATGTGTCTAACTTAGTCTCCAACTTCATGACCACCAGTTATGAAAACATGGTACTCGTGCCTGAAGAATTGGGACTCGCCAAAGGCGATCTGGCATTTGGTCATAGTGTGCTCAAACACGTCAATCAGGCCACCATTGCAGATCCCAACCTCAAAGCTGATCTAATGCAGTTCTTTAAAGAATGCACCTTATATGACGTGCGTGATGGGGTCATTCCAGCAAAGGATTTAGTCGGTGCGACTAATACATGGGATTTGGTGTTTTCAAACACTAATCCTGCGCGTTTTGTGACCTATGATGTGATGACAGGCAGCCCTAAAACAGACACCTGTACCAATGTTGCCAACATCCTGAAGCTCAGGGTAAACGATGGTATCAACAAGGCGATGGCCTTTTACGGTCGGCAGCTTTTTCCTCGTGCCAACTCGGATGTGGTTGCACAAGAGATGTTTGCCAATGCCATTGGTTCAGCCAATACCTTCTTGTTGAAATCAGGAGCCAGCGCCTCTGACTCCATGAAGCAAGCCATGTTTAATAATGTATGGCGCGAGGCAGGAACCGAACTTCCCGTCTTACTCAATGACCCTGCAAGGGCCGCTCAAGTGAGTGCTCTCGCAGGAGCAGCCCAAGCGGCTAAACAAGCTCAAGGCTCTCAGAATGTCATTTCATTGTTGGCTAGAGATGCATTACCCCATATCCGCAATTGGATTGAGGCCATTTTGTATGCCATTTTTCCATTTGTGACCATACTCGTATTGATCAGCCCCGTCGAAGCGACCAAGAAAATCTTAACGGGTTACTTTATGGGGTTTGTGTGGATTGGTTTGTGGCCTGTGATGTTTGCGATTATCAACTCATTATCGTTGATGCTGTTACAGAAAAAATTAGCAGCGCTACAGCTTGCTTCAGAGACAGGGATTCCTTTTCAACTCACCAATACCTTTGATGCCACCATTATTGATGAGCAAGCTTTAGTCGGCTGGATGATTGTCCTTGTGCCATTTCTCGCAGGGGCAGTGGTGAAGCTTGGCGAAATGGGCATTACAGGTATGGGAGACAAAATGTTTGCAGGGCTAGGCAGCGCAGGAAGTACAGCAGGCGCAAGCATGGCAGCAGGTAACATCTCCGTTGGACAGCAGAGTATTGATAACGCCAGCACCAATAATGCATCAGGCAACAAATACAATATGTCAGGGCAAATGATGTCTGGTGCGTTCACACTGATGGGACATACAGGCACAACCTTCACTCAGACCTCATCAGGTATGGTGGGTGCGAGTGTGCTCAAAAATAGCGATCATTATAGTGCAACACAAAAAGATGGCGTTGATGCAGAAGCATATAGCGCCAGCAGTGCTGGTCATGGTGCAACCCTGACAGCAGGGACAGGTTACTCGCAAGGTACACGTTCAGGCCGACAAACAGAATCACGAACCAATGCAGGGAATAACAGCCATCAGCAGCAAGGGTATAGTGTCAACAGTGCTAGTTCAGCACATCAAGGAACAACGTCAACAGATAATCAGGCTCTCAGCAATAAGCACAGTGTCACCAAAGGCAATACCACCAGCCATGTTGCTGGAAGTGATAATCAAGTTCGCACAACGATGACTGGAGGAGCCACAGTGCGAGCTGGTGCTGGTTCGGGAGGTGGTGGTGGAAGCACAGGCAATCCTAGTGACCAAAATACCCAATTGGGGCTTGGTCGTGGTGGACGTGGAGGAAAAGATGCTAGTGCAAGCGTTTATGGTGATATGAATGCTCAGACCGCAGGGACAACATCATTTGGTGCAACCAGTGCAGACAGTGTGTCTAAAGATAAAGGCGCTGACTATACAACTGAAACGAGTATTGGTAGCTCTTTAGGTGTACAAACCACACAAACGCAAAGTGGTGATAAAAACTTTGCTACTGGCACCTCTCAAGATCAAACAAGAAGCCGATCTGCAAATGTAGGACATGATCAATCACGCGAAGAACGCCGTGATGCATCCTTCAATCGACAAGAGAGTGCTGAACAAGGTGGACGCTTCAGCAAGAATAACGGTTTTGAAACTCAACATGATTATGCGGCTGATCCTCGTTTTACCCAAAAAGCAGCTCAGTGGGCTGGTATTAGCCAGATGAAGCTGTGGGGAATGCAGCCCAGTGAAAGAGCGGAATTAATAGGCCAATACTTAAGCTCACAAGGTTTGGGCGAGAGCGGCGTAAAACCACCCACCACATCAGCCAACGGTGAACCACTACCAACCAACAACAGTATGCGAGCTTTACATCAACGTGGATTGGCTGAAATGCCAACGACTCAAGCAATTTCAGACGGCGGAATCAAAGCCGTAAATCAATTAGTACCCTCTGCATCGGTACTGCCTAGTGCAGAAGCATTTAACCTACAAGCGCCTATGGTAGGTGCCGTTGGAAACCATTTAGATCAAGTTGGAAACCCAAGCAATCCAGCTTCAATCCCTGCGAAAGCAAGCCCAATGGTTAGGGATGTTGATCATGCGACTGATCAGCCGTTAGGCAAAGGTACACCTTTGCAACAAGCCCTTGCTGTTGAAATGAGCAACAACAGTGACACTTGGGAAAGAGTTAAATCAACTTTTACAGGAGATCGCTCACCAGATACAGAACACAACGTATTAAACCCTGTTATGCCAAATGTTACGCCTCATTCATTGCCAAGTCAGAATCAACCAGATTCTGGTGGCGGTGGCGGTGGCGGTGGCGGTGGCGGTGGCGGTGAACAGCCTAAACCGACAGCACCACCAACAGCTAATAATATGTTAGCTGCCCGTCGAGCAAGTCGTCAGGCAGCGCAAAAAAAAAATCAGTCCCGTGAGCCAGAATAATGCTCAAAATCGGCTTGAGAAACATGTGATGGGGCGATACCTAGCCGTTCGCCCTCATATCGAAAATGCAGCAAGAACCTATGGGGTGAACTCTCGATATCTCACAGGTTTGATGTACCTAGAGTCGATTGGATTTCAGCAGGGCATTGTTTCCCCAACAGGTGCAGCAGGCTTAGGACAGATTACCAAAGGGACATGGCGACAGATTGTTCGCCAATCTAAGCATCCAGAGCTGCAAGCGATTAGTCATCTCAACGACAATCAACTATTGCTCAAACGCTTTGATCCTCATTTGAATGCCTTAGCAACCGCAGAGTATGTGGGTGTAGCGTATGACAAAATTAAACGAGCCTTCGCCAAACATGGGGTTCGTGATGCAGATGGGCATATTCCTGAGCCAACAATGGTTGAGCTGTACAGCTTCCACAATACAGGCAATGCAGCAATGGCTGTGGCAGCACGTAAGGGACAAACCATTGGGCAAGCTCCTATCCTGAATCAGGAACAAAAGCAGAGTGCTATTCAAAACAATCCCAGTCTCTATTCAGATGGCATGAATACACCAGCCCAAAAATATATGGAGCTTGCGGGAGAAAAAATAAAACAGGGAATAAGATACCACAGCGAGTTCTTAGCAAAGCAACAAGTAGTATCAAACTATCGCTCGAATATTGTATTGCTCGACCAATTTGGAAAGCAAATTAAAGACCCTAACATTGTTGAAGCAACCTCTCAACTGTATGCAGACACCTCTTTAGGAGGAAGATTAGGGGGAATTAGTGATGGCACTTCAGTTGTAAGAAAAAAAGAAGAATCTAAAATAAAAGACCCGTATGAAATATATAATCAACAAGCTAAGAAATATTCTAATAGAATGACTAGCAATGTAGTTTGTGATGATATTACAGAATCATTAAATGTGGTTTTAACATCAA
>CALFYA010000013.1 GCA_937952925.1 uncultured Moraxellaceae bacterium | reverse complement strand
GCAGGTAAGCGGGCGTGTACAGGCATGGAACCGTGTTTAAACTGCCGCCATCGCCAATTCAACAGATTGATCTACCCATTTTGCGTGAGCGCGATGTAGAGCTTTGGATCAAGCGTGATGATCTGTTGCATCCCACCTTGATTGGCAACAAATACCGGAAATCACTGGTTTATTTTCGTCAAGCCATCGTCTCCCAACAGGCCGTGGTCACGTTTGGCGGTGCGTACTCCAATCATCTGCTGGCGGTAGCCTTGATGGGGCAATCGCTCGGTCTGCGTACCGTAGGCTGTGTGCGTGGTGAGATAGATGTGCCCAATGCTCCGATTTTAGAGCGTTGTCGTGATGCAGGCATGCATCTGATCAGTATATCGCGTCAAGCGTATTATCCTGAGCAAGCCCAAATGAGCGAGTGGTTACAGGCACAGCTTGCGCCTTTTGTACCGTACTTGGTCATTCCAGAAGGTGGAACCTCAGCGGCGTGCTTGCCTGATGTGGCGCAACTGGTGACCGAGCTGGATCAGCAATTGCTACACTATGATGTGATTGCCTGTTCGGTGGGGACAGGCGGAACGGTGGCAGGGATTCTGACCGGTTTACATCAGCAGCAATCAGATGCGCGTGTGCTCGGTTTGTGTGCAGCCAAAGGCTATCAAGGGTTACCAGCGCAAGGGTTGGCCGCATTGCCAAGTGATGAGCAGCAGCGCCAACAGCTCTTGTCTCGCCTTTGTATCGTGGATGTGGCTGAGCGTGGTTTTGGTCGGATCTCGCCTGAGCTGCGACACGCGGGTCTTGAATTACAAGCCCAATTGAATATTCCGCTTGATTATGTCTATACAGCAAAAAGTCTGCTTTATTTATTCAGTGAAATTAAACAAACTAATCTTTTTGCAGAAAAACGCTTGGTTTTTATCCATACCGGTGGATATCAAACCGCCGCTTTAGCGGACAAGTTCTCTGTTGAGTAATTAAACGTTGACAGGGCAAATCCACCTCGTTAAGTTTCAATAAGCCTCAATGATCATGTGAAACCAACATGATAAGCATTCTCACCCGCTTTGAGTCTTAATCCATGACAGATACATCATTAAAAGGATGGATTAATCGCCGTTTAGCCATCGCCTTGGTGGTGATGCTGCTGTTTAGTGGCATGACGACGTTATTGATCATGGGCTGGATTTTTTCAGATTTTGAAAAGAGACGTACACAAAGTGAACTGTCTCGAGTGGCTGCATTATTGGAGCGAGATGGGCAAAGTTTTGCCGCAGTTGCTGGTGATTATGGGTTTTGGCACGATAGTTATACCTTTTTGCAAGGTCAAAATCCGAATTATTGGAATCACTTTACCGCCAATTTGATGATCAATAGCCAAATGGATTGGGTGTTTGTGCAAACGGCGGATCATCAACCGTTTGCTGCACGGATGCTTGAGCAAGGGCAGGCGCAACCTGCCACAGACGCGCAGCGTTTGGCGCTGTCTGAGGCGTATATGCGTGTGCATGTGCAAAAACAGCACGATTGCAAAAAAGGCACCGCCATCAGCTGGTTTAATCAGCAGCCGGTGTTGTTGGCGTATGCGCCGGTGGTGGATTCATTGGGGCAACAGCCCCAAATTGGCTGTATCGTGTTTGGGCGCTGGCTCAATCAAGCCTATCAAGCCCAAATCAAGACGCTGACGGGTGCAGGGTTTGAGATTGAGCCACGAGAGCTACAGCCTTCACAGCGCACTGTACATCACATCAAAATGGATGTCCCTGCACTCGGCGTGCGTTTGTCGCGGCACATTGAGCCACAAATGACTCCAGAAAAATGGTCAGCGATTGCCGTCTTGATGCTCAACGGCGTGGCGCTGCTGGCGATTTTGCTGTGGGTGCTCGGATCGTTGATTCAGCACAAGATTACCAATCGCATTTCCCGTTTTTCGGATTTGGCCGATCAATATCGTGCCACACACAACAATCAAATCCGCTGGCCTAAGCCAACCCACCAACCCGATGAAATTGATAATTTGGGGCAAGCACTCAATGATTTGGTGCAGCAAGTCGAGGCACAAATGCGCAGTATTGCCTACGATGCCGAACATGATGCCTTGACTGGAGTGGGCAATCGTCGATTTTTACTGCGTCATTTGAGTGAGTCGATTAGTCAGGCATCGCATCAGCAAACGTTGGGGGCGCTGCTGTTGATCGACCTTGATAGCTTTAAACTGATTAATGATCATTTGGGGCATCCGATTGGCGATCAAACGTTGACCGTGATTGCCAAGCGGATTAGCGAAGCCATGCGTAACGATGACGTGGTGGTGCGGTTGGGTGGTGATGAATTTGCGGTCTTTTTACCTGATGTGAATGCCGATGGCGCGCTACAGGTGGCACAGCGTTTGTGTGAACAAATCGCTTATCCTTTGCAGCACGACCATCAACTGAGTTTGGTAACGGCATCGATTGGGATTGTGATGGTGCAAGCGCATCTGACCGCAGTTGAAATGTTGCGCCATGCCGATATTGCCATGTATGAAGCCAAGCGTTGGGGCAAAAACCAAGCCAAGCTGTACGATGTCAGTATGGATCAGGCGTTTAGCCGCCGTATTGAGATTGAAAAAGCAGTACGTCAAGCCTTGGAGCAACCGAGCAGCAACTCATTTTTGGAGTTGTGGTATCAGCCGATTGTGGCGAGTGATTCGCATCATATCCAAAGTGTCGAGGCGTTGTTGCGCTGGAAATGGCAAGGCCAATATGTCTCGCCACAGGAGTTTATTGCGATTGCCGAAGAAACCGACCTGATTGTGCAGTTGGGGGATTGGGTGATTGACCAAGCCGGACAAATGTTGCAACGGATGGCACAAGCTGGCTGGGGCTTACGGTGTAGTGTCAATGTATCGCTACGTCAGTTTGTCAATCAAAAGCTGGTCGCCCATATCCAGCACACTTTGGCGCATTATCAATTGAGTCCGCAAGCCCTTGCCATTGAAGTGACCGAAAGCTTACTGGCTGAGCGTGAAGAAGACGTGGTGGCGCAGCTGCGCCAACTGAGCGATTTGGGCATCCATGTGTATCTCGATGATTTTGGCACGGGTTATTCATCATTGGGTCGCTTGCAACAAATGCCCTTACATACCCTTAAAATCGACCGTTCGTTTGTTGCGCCGTTGGAGCATGGCAAATTGGGCTTGGTCGAAGCGATTGTCGAAATGGCCAAACGCCTACAGCTTCAACTGATTGCCGAAGGCGTCGAGACGGCAACGCAGCTCGATATTTTGCAGCGTTTGGGCGTAGAAGGCATGCAAGGCTATTATTTTGCCAAACCGATGGCGGAAGTGTTGCTGATGCAATGGTTGCATGAGCAAGCCCATCGGCAGATTGATCAACATATGGAATAACAGCAGATGCTACATGCCATTTGGGCAGATATCACCACCTTGACCGTTGATGTGGTGGTCAATGCCGCCAACTCCTCACTGCTTGGGGGCAGTGGCGTGGATGGTGCGATTCATCGTGCAGCGGGCAGCGATTTGTTGCACGAGTGCCGACTGCTCGGTGGATGTAAAACCGGTGATGCCAAAATCACCAAAGGCTACCAACTACCTGCCAAATGGATTGTGCATACTGTAGGGCCGGTGTGGCAGGGTGGACAGGCCAATGAAGCCGTTTTACTGGGCAACTGCTATCGTCGCAGTTTGGATTTGGCCGCCAAACATCATGCGCAGTCTATCGCGTTTCCTTGTATTAGCACGGGTATTTATAAATTTCCGCCCCAAATGGCCGCCGACATTGCCATCCAGACCGTCCATACCTGGATGAAGCGTCACCCACAGCCCATAGAAGTAACGTTTTGCTGTTTTTCCAAAGACGATTTAGAAATTTACCAAAGCTTATTATCGAGTATCAGTTTGGGTGATTTGGATTGACCGCCACCGTTAGAGTGGCAGTCATGTGATCCAGATTTAGAGCGATGGCGTGGCGCACTGTGTGGCGCGGCTAGCGCCAACCGCGATACCGTGGGTGCGTGATCCCACCGCTTGTTTGCCCAGTACCCAGCACACGCTGTATTTCATTTTTTGATCAGCAGGCCAACTGTTGATCGGCCGACTGCTTGCACCATCCCAGACACTGGTCAAGCTACTGCCATAGTACGCCGATGATCCCCATGCCAATTTTTTGACCGTACCATAGCCACTGCTCGGCAGTTCATATTGAAACAACTGATACGGCCATTCCCAGTTGCAAGGCAGGAGTTGCTGGGTGCTACAGCGTTTGCTGGCTGAAGACGAGCCACGTTTGTCGGTGTAGGGATTGGTCGTCGCAGAGTAGGCCAGTGGGACAGGCTCGTATAGTGCCATTTCGACGCCCGAAGCGGTTTTAAAACCGGCATAGCGGCCACCAGTATATGCCGTGTTCCAGTTCCACGCGCTGCTCCACTGTGCACTGGTGGCGGTAAAGCGTGAGCTGTCTGCCCAAAACATGCTGTGGATTGGATCGCTTGGGTTATTGGCTTCATACAACACGCCATAGGGGCCACGCACATCAAAGTTGATGTGATCTGGCTCACCCACCACCGACAAATCCATTGACAGTTGGATGTTGGGCATATCGCGCCCGACTTGGAACGACCAGCGGGTGGTGACGGGCACCATATATTTGCGGTGCAAGGCGGTACTAGTTGGGAAAATCGTCGCGTCGTTGGCATCGACTGGATTGAGCGATCCCCATTTTGGATACAGCACTTGGGTGGTGTGCGTGGCAATGCTGGGTTTGACCTGACCCACTTGGCTGCTAATCGCAAATTGACGGCTCAAGGGAGAGTCGTCTTCACCATTCATGGCAGCCACGGTGCGTGATGTGCCGGTATTGCTGATTTTGCGAGCGCGTTCATGTGCGACAAAATAACCAAAACCACCATCGCGGGTATCGTTGGTGGTCAGCGTCACAGTTTCTGCGGGATTATCGCTAGACGGAAACGTTGCTTGGATCGCATAACCGCCATTGCCGGTATTGGCCGCGCATTGTTTTTTGATGGCGACCGAACGCACCAAGCCTTGGCTGTCACGCCACACATACCGATCGGCTTGAATGCCATTGAGCAGCACATCTTCGCGTTTGAGGTATTCATTGGCCTCAAGGCTCGGCAAACCACTTTCAGTCGAGACATTACAGACAAAGTTATAAGGCTGTGGGTTGGGGCAGGTTTTGATATAAGGCGATTTTGCGGTGGTCATGACGCAGGCGCTTAAGCGATCTGCGGTATGTTGATCGGCACAAGGCAAAAACGTTGAGCCACCCGCTGCTGTGGGTGGAAAGCTATCATCGCGACAGACCTTGATTTGATAGCCTAAGTTGATGTTACACGGCAAATAGATGTCGTTCTTTAAAAATGTGCCTTTGCACAGATTTTGCTGCGTGGCTTGTCCTAGCCCAATGTTGGGCGTTGTGGGTGCGGCCATCGTGGGGGTACTGACCATCAGTGTCAGCCATGCAAGTGCACCAATCGTGCTGGTGGTATATCCGTTCATGATCTGGTTCTACCCAAGCGTGATCTGTTGTTTATAACAAAATCACCCATGAATAGATGCCCCCCAAACAGGGGGGAGAAGAAAAAGAGCTGAATGTGATCTGTACACAGACCAAAGGAAAAAATCACGTTAAACTGAGCACCTTTCTGGACTCACACTGTTGTTGCATCATGACTGATTCGATCCGCCCAACTTCCAATGCCGACTGGTTTAAAGCCGCAAGCCAACATATCCCTGGTGGGGTCAATTCACCAGTGCGGGCGTTTAAAGGCGTGGGTGGAACGCCGATATTTGTCACCAAAGCGCAAGGCGCCTATTTGTTTGATGCCGAAGGTAAACGCTATATTGACTATATTGGCTCATGGGGCCCCATGATCTTGGGGCATGCGCATCCTGAAGTGATCAAAGCGGTGCAAGAAGCCGCCGCTGATGGTTTAAGTTTTGGTGCACCCACACCGAGCGAAGTGACTGTGGCGGATCGCATTTGTGAAATCATGCCCTCCATGGACATGGTGCGCATGACCAGCTCCGGCACCGAAGCCTGTATGAGCGCGATTCGTTTGGCGCGTGGCTATACACGCCGCGACAAAATCATCAAATTTGAAGGCTGCTATCACGGCCACGCCGACTCCCTGCTGGTTAAAGCTGGCTCGGGCATGTTGACCTTGGGTGTCCCGACTTCTTTGGGGGTACCTGCCGATTTAGCGCAGCATACCCTGACCTTGCCATTTAACGACATCGACGCGGTCAAAGCCTGCTTTGCCCAATACGGCCAAGAGATTGCCTGTGTGATTGTCGAGCCAGTCGCGGGTAATATGAATTTGGTGTTGCCAATCAAAGGCTTTTTGGAAACCTTGCGCAGTGAGTGTGATCAGGCGGGTTCGGTGTTGATTTTTGATGAAGTCATGACCGGTTTTCGGGTGGCGTTGGGCGGTGCACAAGCGCACTATGGCGTGACGCCTGATTTGACCACCTTGGGCAAAATTATTGGCGCAGGTCTGCCGGTCGGTGCGTTTGGTGGCAAACGCGCCATCATGGAATGCATTGCGCCACTCGGTGGCGTGTATCAAGCAGGCACGCTATCAGGGAATCCGCTGGCCATGCGCGCAGGGATGGCGATGCTCAAGCTGATCAGCGAACCCCATTTTTATGCGATGCTCAGTGGCAAACTGGCGTATTTGCTCGGCGGCCTCAAAGCCTTGGCTGATGAGATTGGCGTACCGATGCAAACCCAACAAGCCGGTGGCATGTTTGGCATTTATTTTACGGCATCGACTGACTTGTCGAGCTATGAAGCGATGACCCATTGCGATATCGCCGCGTTCCGTGAGTTTTTCCACGGTATGCTCAAGCGTGGGGTGTATTTGGCACCCTCGGCATTTGAAGCAGGTTTTATTTCAAGTGCACACAGCCAAGCTGATCTGGATGAAACTTTGGATGCAGCGCGTGAGACCTTGCTGGAAATGAAAGCAGGCATTGCGCAGTTTGAAGGCTAAATGAATAGAGCAGGGCATTAGCCCTGCTGTTGTTTGGCGAGTTGTTCGAGTGCCGCGAGACGTAAGCGTTCTTGCGCATCAAAGTTGCGCTGTTCAATTTGCTCAATCTGTAGGGCTTTTTGCTCAGGGCTGAGATTGGCCTGTCCCATAATTTGGTTTTTTTGCTGTAGATACTGACTGACCCGTGTATCTAGACTGGCATGCTCGCGATCAATGGATTCAAGGCGTGCGGTGGCATCGGCACCCACCAAATTCAGGCGCATTTGCCGGATGTCTTCATCGCTGCCACCCCGCGCCCGAATGGCAGTGGTGAGCGTGTCAAGCTGCTGATACTGACTGGTTGCTTGCATACTGTCTTGCAGATTGGCGGGCAATTGATTGATCAAGGCCGCGAGTTGTTCGGCTTTTTGTGCTTCGCTCAAGCTATGGTTGCGATGGATCTTGATCGCCGCCAATGAATACTGATCATACGCATCTTCATCGGCAAAAAACGCGTCGATTTCTGCGGCTGTAAAAAACTGACGGCGCAATTGCTGCTCTTGTTGTTTTTGTCGTGCTACGGCATCGGGATCCAGCTGATCGGCAGACAGTCCGCCCACTTCAGGAATATTTTTGAGCGCATCCCGATAACTAACGTATTGATTGAGCAAATGGATCGCTTGACCTTGTGCCGGATCTGGCACGCGATGACGAATATACGCTTGAATCCGTGCCAATACCGTTGCCAATGGCTCTTCGCCAATGGTGGTGAGGAAATAATCAAATACATCGCGCAGACGACGGGTGACCACCAGCTGGCGGTTGCCATCAATAATGATTTCACCGTCCACATCGGTGCCTTGTAACGATGCGGGCAGTTGCTCCAAACCCGTCACAAAATGACGAGTAGGAGCAGTGGTTTGATGTGGCGATGTTGCCTCAGGAGGCCCAACCGATGCAGGGCTTGCAGCGGTGGTCAACGGGGGATCCATCCCCAGCGGTTGTTCGGGTGTGGCTGTCCAATACAGCATCAATAGGATGCCAAGCAACCCTAGACTTGCACCGAACCACCATCCTTGGCGCATATCACTCTCCGATTAAAGGCCAGCGTTTTTCAGGCGGTTGACGTGTTGGCGATAGACTGTTTTGGGGCTGGTTTCAAACAGATAAGTCAATCCCAACACTTGGTTGACCAAATCACCGTGATTCATCGAATAATTATCACGGATAATCTGACCAAAGTGATTGCTACAACGCTCCACCATGCCATCACTGGCTTTGCCCATAAAGGCCAATGAACTAGTGCCAAACAAGTCATCAAGCGGATCTAATACATTGGTGAGCGGTTGAGTACCGCCCCAAGAATATAATTTGATGCCATTCACACTCGTTGCACCGGTGCCACAAGCGGTGGTGGGCAAACCGGCAGGGAAGCGTTGATTGAATTTGGCACTGCCTGCGGTTGATAAGGTGTCTAATGCTCCAAGCGAGTTTTGGTCATAATTGCCACCCGACAAACCGGTAATCAGTTTGGCAGCGACATTCACAATCTCTGAGGCGACGCTTTGCAATAAACCTGTCGGCTCGCCTTTGGCGACTTTGAGTACCAAATCGGCAACTGCCGTACCGGTATGAGGAGTGCCCACACTGGTGACTGAGGCGACCAATTGGGGTTTGACACCTGCCACATAGCGAGAGTCCAAGCCACCTTGGCTATGCCCAATCAAATTGACTTTACGGCCTTGATTGAGTGCACTAATGATCTCGACCTGACGCAGCAATTGCTCACCACGCACATCGCCGCTGGCGTTAAATGACGAGGCCAGCGATACAAATACTTTGGCGCCATTGGCAGTCAGATCCGCAGGAATCCCATAAAAATAATCCACGCCAGCAACATTGCTAAAACCAGCAATACCGTGAGCAAGGACGACGGGGTTTTGGGTTTTGGCATACGTTGAGGTGACAGCGATATTACCTGTCGCCACACAGCCAGTATTCGTCGCACAATTGTAGTATTGTGCGGCAGATACCATGCTGCTTGTGCCAATGAGTAATGATAATGCAAGCAGAGTTTTCATTGCAGTTCCTATTGCAAAGCCTATCTTGGTGAGGCAATTTTTAAAATAAAATCATGTAAAGATCAAATATTAACCGACGAAAGGATATTCCACTGTGATGGAGTTAAAATAATAAAATTTTTAGAATAAAAAACACACGAGCACAACTTTAATATGCTCGTGTGTATAAGTGGCAATCATGAATAATAGTGATTATAAATGTTTGTTGGGAGAAATATTGACCGATGATGTCAGGATATGATCACGCCACAGGAGATATACGTCACGCAAACCACGGTCATTCATCCGCTGCCGCAGCTTTGCTAAAATGAATAGGCATTCTTTTTTATAAAATATTGATATTAAATAATAAAAAAATATCAGGGGCATCGATACAGCGCGACGTATCGACAAAAAAACCAACCCTAAAACAGGCGCGCTGGCGTTGATATTTTGCGTCACATTAGATTTTTTATTTTAAAAACAATCATTTGATTTTTTAAAAAGTGTGATCTGTGTCATGTTTTTTGTCTAATCAGTGAGGCATGGTATGACTGTGCGGTTGCTTGGATGATTGGCAGTCCCGATCAAGTTCTGGCACACTTGCCCCCTGTCTGGTGACTAGAGATGATGGCGCATGAGCCATGAGGCGTTTTTACAAGACATTTTGATCCATCAAGACCCTAGTTTTTGGATCGTCAGTAAGCCATCGGGGTTGTTGTCTGTGCCTGGTAAGGGAGATCTGACCGATAGTTTGCGCACGCGCTTGGAAACCCTCCATCCCGACATCAAATTGGTTCATCGTCTCGATCGAGACACGTCTGGCTTGATGGTATTTGCCATCGGCATTGATGCACAGCGGCATCTTTCCAAACAATTTGAGCTGCGCAATACTGACAAACAATATCAAGCTTTGGTACTTGGTGCGCTGACAGGGGCAGGGCAGATTGATGTGCCTGTGCGTTATGATCCCACCCGTCCGCCCATGCATGTGGCAGATCCTGAGCATCCCAAACACGCGTTGACCTATTGGCACGCCTTGCCGTCGATCCAGATTGCACAGCAGACCGTCACACCGGTCGAACTCAAACCAATTACCGGACGCTCACACCAGCTGCGGGTGCATCTGTTACATGCCGGTTATCCCATTATTGGTGATCCTTTATATAGCGATCCCGTCGGTTTGGCGCTGTTGCCACGGTTGGCACTGCATTCTGCGTTATTGGCGTTTGATCATCCGGTGACGGGTGAGCGGCAAAGTTTTAGGCAAGATGCCGATTTTTGGCAAATGGTCTGAATTTTTAGCAAATGCACATACTTCGGCGGTTGGATGTGCGAAAATATGTTGTGTACCAGCCAATCTGTCTGGCCGGTACTCTGGCGTAACATTAGGTGGTTGTGAATGCAAGAATTTGCCATTGGACAGCGTTGGTTGTCGGATACCGAGTCTGAATTGGGGCTGGGTGTATTGGTTGGCGTCGATGAGCGTACCATCAGTATTTTGTTTCCCAAAAGTGACGAAACACGGGTATATGCACGGCAAAATGCCCCATTGTCACGGATCGTATTTGCGGTTGGCGATAGCCTGACCGATCAAGAAGGCCAAGAATGGCTGGTCGAAGGCTGTGAAGAGCAGCATGGGGTGATGCGTTATCAGGTAGTGCAAGGCGACGAGCGTAAAGTGCTGGCTGAGACCCGTTTGGGGGCGCATTTACAACTCGCACGTCCACTCGAACGCTTACTGGCGACCCGTTTGGCTTCCAAAGAATGGTATGACTTGCGCATCGAAGCCTTGCTCATGCAATCGCGGATGGCGACCAGCCCACTGCGTGGCATGATGGGGCCACGCGTTGGCTTGATTCCCCACCAGCTCTATATTGCTCACGAAGTTGGCCGTCGTTTGGCACCTCGCGTCCTGCTCGCCGATGAAGTCGGCTTGGGTAAAACCATTGAAGCCGGTCTGATCGTGCATCAGCAATTGATGACCGGTCGTAGCGAGCGGATTTTGATCCTCGTCCCAGACTCGCTACAGTATCAATGGATGATTGAAATGCGTCGCCGTTTCAATCTGAATTTCTCGCTATTTGATTTGACTCGCACCGCTGCCATCCGCGAGCACGACGAAGACGCCAATCCGTTTACCACTGAGCAATGCATTATTGCCAGCATTGATTTGCTGCTTGATCACGAAGACCTCAAAAACCAAGCCCTCGAAGCAGGCTTTGATTTGCTGGTGGTCGATGAGGCACATCATCTGACATGGCATGAAGACAGTGGTGGTAATGATCGCTACGATGTGGTGGCCGAGTTTGCCGCGCAAACCGCAGGCGTCTTGCTGCTGACCGCCACGCCAGAGCAATTGGGTGTCGACAGCCATTTTGCCCGTCTGCGTCTGCTTGATCCTGAGCGTTTTGATACCTTAGATCATTTTATTGAAGAAGAAGAAAAATACGCCTATACCGCCAAAGTGGCTGAGGTGTTGATGTCAGATGAACCGCTCAATGAGGCGCACCAAGCCGCACTGCTCGAATTGATCGGACACAACATCGACGACACGCCCGACACACGTTATCGTGCGATTAGTGAACTGCTCGACCGTCACGGGACAGGCCGGATTTTGTTCCGCAATACCCGTGAAGCGATTCAGGGCTTCCAAGGCCGCGACTGTCTAGCCGCACCGCTACCCGCACCCGATCATTGGCCGCGTGAAGGTAAGCTGCGCGATCAGATGTGGCCAGAAGAGCAAGACCTTGATGGCGGCTGGATGGAAACCGATCCACGGGTGTCTTGGCTGATGGAGATGCTGCGCACCCAGCTCAAGCACAAAAAAGTGCTGTTGATTGCTCGTAGTGGCCCTGTGGTCGAGTCCCTCGAAACCGCACTGCGGATTCATGGCGGCATTCGCACCGCGATGTTCCATGAGGGCATGAGCCTGCTTGAGCGTGACCAAGCGGCAGCGTATTTTGCCGACGAAGGCTATGGCGCGCAGATTTTGCTGTGTAGCGAAATTGGCTCAGAAGGACGCAACTTCCAATTTGCTCATCATTTGGTACTGTTTGATCTGCCCTCCAATCCTGATGTACTTGAGCAACGGATTGGCCGTCTCGACCGGATTGGTCAGCAGCGCCGTATCCAGATCCATGTGCCGTACTTGATGGATACCGCACAAGAGCGAATGTTCCGTTGGTACAACGAAGCACTCGATATTTTTGGGCATATTTCACCGACTGCGCAGACTTTGCAAGAAAATCATATTGTTGACCTCAAAGACTGCCTGCTGTCTGATCAAGGTGAGCGGTTTGACGCACTACTTGCCCAAGTCAATGAAGAGCGCCTCGCGCTTGAGGCTGAGTTGCAAGCTGGTCGTGATCGCTTACTGGAGTTCAATTCCTGTCGTCCGGTGGTGGCCAATCGGATTGTGCAAGCACTCGAAGACCACGACGACAACAGCCCATTGCCTGATTATGTCACTCGCTTCTTGTCTGCGGTGAATGTGGACTACGAAGAGCAAAGCGATGGTACGGTGATCATCAAACCGTCGGATCAAATGCAAGTGGAAGGCTTGTTGGTTGACGAAGATGGCATGACCGCGACCTTCTACCGTGATCAAGCCCTTGCACGTGAAGATGCCCAATACATCACCCTTGAGCATCCGTTCACCCAAAGCATCTTTGAGATCATGCACACTCAGCCATTTGGCAACACCAATGTGGCGATTCTCAAAAGTTCAGCGATTCCACAAGGCAGCATTTTGATTGAGTGTTGGTTCCGTGTGGAAGTGATTGCACCGAAGGTGCTCAATCTGGCCGCAAGCTTGCCTCAACAGTTGATCCGCGTGTTGCTCAACGAAAAAGGCCAAGATCTGTCAGCCAAGATCAATCCGGCCATGCTGCATCCACATGTACATCAACTCGACATGAACAACTCGCGCCATGTGGTCAAATTACGCCGTGAAGTCATTGATGAGCGTTACCGTCAAGCCGAACAACTGGCCAAAGCGCAAGTGGCTCAATTTAGTGAAGTCGCACGTCAGCGTTATCGTGAGCGTCTACAACACGAAATTGATCGGATGGAATACCTCAAAGCGCACAACCCCAGCATTCGTGTCGACGAGCTAGAGCGCTTGTATGCTCAGCAACAGCAAGGCGTCGCGCTGCTGGAGCACTTGTCCTTGGTGCCTGATGCGATTCGGGTGTTGGTGGCGATGAA
>CALFYA010000012.1 GCA_937952925.1 uncultured Moraxellaceae bacterium | reverse complement strand
AGTTGTTTGAGTTGTTCGAGTTCGGGCAAAAGAGGGCGTGACATCCACACGATCCAAGCAGGTGATCGGGTGGATTGTGCTGGATAGACATGACATCACGGTGAAGGTGAGATCGGCGTTTAGCTCACATGCAAGCCAAACAACGCCAAGGCTTCTTCCGCGCCAAAGCGATATTGGGTATTACAAAATTGGCAGTCCATCTTGATTTCGGTATCCGCATCCAAGATTTCTTGCACCGCCTCTTTGCCCACTTGTACTAAGGCCGCTTCGCAGCGCTCGCGTGAGCAGGTACAGCCAAATTTTAGCGTTTCGGCATCCGGCAGCAAGATATCTTCTTCATGATACAAGCGGTACAAAATCTCACGAGCGGGCAGTTCGCGCAGCTCTTCGGGCTTGAGCGTATCGGTCAAAAAGGTCAAACGCGGCCACAGATCTTGATCGACGTGTTCTTGTTCGGCTTCACTGTTACGTGGCAACAACTGAAGCAGCAAACCACCGGCTGTATGCCCATCACAGCTCAAGGCCAAACGGGTCGGAATCTGTGCCGACCAATCGTAGTATTGGGTCAAACACGCCGCGAGTGAATCGCCTTCGAGTGGGATAATGCCTTGATAGCGCTCGCCATGTTTGGGGTCGATGTTGATAAGTAACACGCCATCTTCCAGCGAATTGAGCACATCGGCTGCGCTATGTACGGTCGAAAAATCAACCGCGTCATCCCATTCGGCCAAGCCCCGCACTTCGCCTTGATCGTTACACTCGGCCATCGCCCATTTGAGTGCGCCGGTGCCTTGCGCTTGGATCGACAAGCGACCTTCAATCTTGAGGGTACTTGCGAGCAATGCCGCTGCGGTCAGCATCTCGCCAAGCAACAACGCCAACGCGTGGGGGTAATGCCGTTGGCGCAAAATGGTATGCAGTGCAGCATCGAGATGCACAATTTCGCCCCGTACAGGACTATGTTCAACAAAAAAGCGTTGGCGAGTATCGGACATGTCATTTCTCCTCAAGCGCCTTAAATAAAGCCATTTGCCCAAAAATCAAGAGGGTTTGGCGTCGCTATCTGCATCTTGGTGGCGTTTGGCGCGTTGGTCGCTATCAAACAAGCCTTCTAGCTCTTGTGCCGCCGCGCGGGCGCTCTCGATCAACAAGGATTCATCATCATAAATCGCTTGTTGGCGTCTGAGTAAGCGTTCGTCATGCTCACGAAACACCTTGATACTTTGCGCGGCATCGTCATCGTCAATGCCCATGCCTTTGAGCGACTGTTCGGCAATACCCAGTGCACACAGATAAGTTTCACGCCAAATCGCGTCGACGCCCACTTCACGTAGACGATACACATGCTGTCGGTCGCGTGCGCGTGCCAAGATTTTGACATGCGGATATTCACGGCGCACATATTCAGCGGTGCGTACCGAGCGATCCACATCATCAAGGGTCAAAATAAACAAGGTGGTGTGTTCAATGCCCGCCGCACGCAGCAGTTCGGGTTGACTGGGGTCACCATAATAGACTTGATTGCCAAATTTACGCACAAAATCAACTTGATGGACGCTTTTTTCAATCGCAGTAAATTCGATGTTGTGCATGCGCAGCACCCGCCCAATAATCTGACCAATCCGACCAAAACCGGCAATCATCACCTGATGTTGATCTTCGGGGATTTGGTCAAATTCGCGCTCAGGGTTCATGGCGGCAAGACGTGGCTCGCCCCATTTTTCCAACACCCAAAACGCCAGCGGGGTGAGCGCCATCGATAAGGTGACGATCAAAATCAGTGGATCTAATAGTTCGCGTGGCAAGACTTTTTGTTGTAGAGCGGTGCTAAACAGCACAAAGGCAAATTCTCCCCCCTGAGCCAGTGCCACCCCCAAACGAATGCTGGTCGGCCAGCGATGCCCCGTCAGTCGTGTGATGGCGACCAGTACCGCAAATTTGATCAGCATCAAGCCGAGGGTCAGTCCCACAATCGTCCACGGCATCTCCATAAACACCGATAGATTGGCGCTCATGCCCACCGACATAAAGAACAAACCGAGCAACAAGCCTTTAAAGGGCTGAATGCTGGCTTCTAGATCGTGGCGAAACTCCGAATCGGCCAGCAGCACACCCGTGAGAAATGCGCCGAGAGCCATACTGATATTGAGTTCATGCATCAGCAGCGCCACGCCCATCACGATAAACAGCGCCACAGCAGTGAGCAGTTCGGTGGCTTTGCTAGACGCGACAAAACGGAAAAACGGACGGATAATAAATCGGCTTGCCAAAATGAGGCCAGCAAACACCGCCACCACCGTGACAAAATAGCTCACATCGTAGTTTTGCTGACGTACCCCAGAGATGAGTGGCAATATAGCCAACAATGGGATAATCGCCATATCTTGAAATAGCAAAATCGAAAAGGCTTTGCGCCCATGTGTGCTGTTGAGTTCTTGCTTTTCATTGAGCAGTTGGATCACAAAGGCAGTGGACGACAAGGCCAGACCAAAACCCACCACAATGCCAGCAGCAAGGCCATGTCCAAAGCCCTTCCACACAATCAAGCCCAAAATAGCGGCGGTGACGCCAACTTGTAAGCCACCCATCAAAAAGATCGAACGGCGTAGCTCCCACAAGCGCGACGGCTGCAACTCAAGGCCAATCAAAAACAGCAACATCACCACGCCATATTCGGCAAAGTGCATCACCACATCGGGATCACCGGCGACATTAAACACACTTGGGCCGAGTAACAGACCAGTGAGCAAATAGCCGAGCACGGTCGCTAGACCAAAACGCCGCCCCAATGGGACAAGGATGATGGCCGCGCCCAAAAAAATCGTGGCTTGGAGCAGTATCGACATCAACTGCTGCCCTCAATAGGCTAGAGAATGGAAAAAAGCATAACAGCTTTTGATGACCAACAGACGCTAAGCATGGTGGGTGCCTGACGCGCACCGCTCAATCACTTAAACGTCATCAATCTCATCATCTATCTCAAGCTGAAATGCTGCGCGACCAAACACCGTCCATGTGCTATTGACCCCAAGGGGATCACGATAGGCATCTGAGCGTTGTTTACGTGGTTTTTCGCGGCTATCCAAAATCTCAAAATCTGCAGTGGTCGCCAAGATCAAACCAGTACGATAAAACCGCACCCGCTCAGGCAATAGCGGTTGTTTGCTAATTGGGTGCAAGCAAAACACATACGCACGCAAATCAATAAACGCCCGATGCGCCACCAACATGCCTTCGGGATTGGCCTCAAACCAAGCATGCATCGCCGCTTGCTCTGCATCGGTATAAATGCCGCAGCGATCAATCAACGCACCCACCGAGCCAAATGACTTGGATTCTTTGGCATACGTCCGTGCCAAATGCAGCCGCTCGGCATGATCAACAAACAACGGCAGGCCAAGCGTCGAGGGCAAGGGCAGTGCATCAACCGCTAATTGAGCTTCGGGATAAAACGCATACGCACGATCAAAATACGGTTGCCACACCGCTTTATAGCGCGCCACTTCATCGGGTGTGCCGCGATAAATCGGTAGATCACGGATTTGGTTTAAGTGTTCGGGCGGCCAATGGTTTTGGCGAAATTCGGCAATATCGAGCTTGAGCTGGGACAGCAACTGTTTATCACGTTTTTTTTGGTCGGCACAGGTCGGATCCGTGGCTTGAAAGCGAGCAAGACGTTGGCGGCTCATCACAATCCTCTACGATGATAGTTCTTGTGGATCAATATCCAAAGACGCGCGCACTTGGCGACGTTCGGGCAACTGTAAAGCCTCTTGCCACCAAGCACCAAGCAATTGATG
>CALFYA010000011.1 GCA_937952925.1 uncultured Moraxellaceae bacterium | reverse complement strand
AGGGTCTGTTGACATTTCATGCGTGAGCCGCGTTGCTTGGCAAATGTGACAACGATGGCTGGGGCGATTTTGCTAGCAATCCGAAGGGATATGACGATTTTTTGTCGCTACTGCGTTGCATCTTGCTCGCTTAGAGTAGCTAAGCATCACAAGATTCGCTTTGTATCGCCTAAAAAACCGTCTATGTCGCGACCACGGCTGAAACGTCAACAGACCCTAGGAAATGCCAAATAAGTTGGCACCTCCTATAAGGTGCTACAAATAACGCCCAACCATACCGCGCACATCGGTATGTGCATCAATCACGGTCATAAAGGTATACGCACCAATAAATTTACGGCTGATAAACATAAATTCTTTGGGTGGCACAGAGAAATAGCGCGAGGCCATCGACTCACCGGCTTTTTTGATCACCCGTCCATGCAACTGGCTTTTTTTCCACACATATTTTTGTGCAGCATCAAACGCGTCACTGGGTGCATCGGGATTGTTGCTGGGGTTGCTAAACGGTTCGGTTGCCAGCAAAAACACATCGGCCAAACCGGTTTTGACCTCAGCAGGCATTTGATCAAAAAACGGATAGTTTTGCATGGCACTGATCATCTGCGATTTATCGTGATGATAACCCGCGGTGATCAAGCCACGCGCCACACCCAGCAGGGTGGGATCAAAACCACGAATCGCACCAAAATCGAGCAAAATAATTCGATCAGGCGTGTCTTTACCATTGCCCAAGCGCACCAGATAGTTGCCAAAATTGGGATCTGTTTGCATTTCGCCCCATTCAAAAATCTCACGAATGGCGATTTCGATGGACGCTTCACCGAGCGCATCACGCCGCGCTTGCGGCAGTGATAGCATCACTGCACTGTTGATCGGCACGCCACGCTCAAAGGTCATGCACAGTACGCGGTCTGTGCAATATTGGTCAATCATCTGTGGGACAATATAACGCGGGTCGTCTTTGAGGCGTTCGGCAAAACGTTTGGTGGTGGCGGCTTCCATCCGATAGTCCACCTCACGGTGCATCATCGAACGAACTTCTTCAAACCATTCTTCAAACTCACGGGTTTGTGGCACCATCCGTGTCAGTTTGAGCATATTGCGAAATAGACCCAAATCGGAGTCAATCGCTTCAGCTACACCAGGGTATTGGATTTTCAGGACAAGTTCTAAGCCATCGGAGTTGCGAGTGGCGCGGTGCACTTGCGCAAGCGACGCGGTACCCAATGGCTCTGGATCAACGGTCAAGTCGTCGAGCTTGCTGCCCAGCTCACGACGCAACTGCGTCTCGATGGCTGACCACGATAAGGCCATGGTGTCATTATTGAGCGTGTGGAGTGCAGCAGTGACCTCCGGCGGCAAGAAGTGCTCACCATATAAGGCCATCATTTGACCAATTTTAACAATCGATCCTTTGAGCTTACCGATTTCTTGCACAAGATATTGCGCTTGTTCGCTCATGGCTTGCTTGCGTTTTTTTTCCTTGATCTCTTCACTGGAAAACATGCTGCTGGCATTGGCAGTCGCCCAGCGTGTCCCTGCAAGTAGTGAAGCACGTGCAATCGACATCCGACGGTCAAAGGCACTGGTTTTGAGTTCATCGAGTTTGTCAGAAGAATCAGACATGGACGCAGTCATTCCTCAAAGTAGGATCGGATGACGCTGCATGAAGCGTTCGCAGTGGGCGAGCATCATGCAGATCATGCACACTATGGGGGCAAAGCTGAAAATGTGCAATGCAAAAGACGTGAGCGGCACGTCATCCACACGCTCTTGCGACAGGATGTCACAGGCTTGAAAGAATTGTAAAACAATTGATTCAAGCCTGTATCAGACCTTAGTCTTGTTCGCGAGCGATGGCGCGATAGCCAATATCACTGCGATATTGCATGCCGTGGAAATGCACATGACCACAGGCTTCCAGCGCGGTGGTTTGCGCTTCAAGGACGGTATCGCCCAGCGCGGTGACACACAACACGCGACCCCCATTGGTGATCACATGACCATCAGCAGTGCGAGAAGTGCCCGCATGGAAGATTTTGCTGTCTTCAGGCGAGTTGCCCAGACCCGAAATCATGTCGCCTTTGCGAATGTCATTGGGGTAGCCTTCGGCAGCGAGAACAATCCCGAGAGCCGGACGGCTATCCCATTCGGCATGGCTGGGCAATTCGCCAGCTAAACCGGCTTGTACCAGCTCCACCAGTGACGACTGCAAACGCATCATGATCGGCTGGGTTTCGGGATCACCAAAACGACAGTTGAACTCAATCACTCGTGGCGTGCCTTCGCTATCGATCATCAAGCCAGCATACAAAAAGCCGGTGTACGGATGACCATCAGCAGCCATACCATCGACGGTGGGGCGCATGATGGTGGTCATCACCCGATCAAACACGTCTGGGGTGACGACCGGTGCAGGGGAGTAGGCGCCCATACCGCCGGTATTAGGCCCTGTATCACCTTCGCCAATGCGTTTGTGATCTTGGCTGGTCGCCATCGGGAGGATGTTGTGCCCGTCGATCATGCAGATAAAGCTGGCTTCTTCGCCATCCAAAAACTGCTCAATCACCACGCGAGAACCGGCATCCCCAAACTTGTTGCCCGCCAGCATATCGTCGATGGCGTCATAAGCTTCTTGCACGGTCATGGCGACAATCACGCCCTTGCCCGCAGCCAAACCATCAGCCTTGATCACAATCGGTGCGCCGTGTTGATCAATAAACGCCTTAGCAGGTGCAACGTCGTTAAATACGTCATAAAACGCCGTGGGAATACCGTGACGCTTCAAAAAATGTTTGGCAAAGGCTTTGGAGCCTTCGAGTTGCGCGGCAAATTGGGTGGGTCCCCAGATTTTGATGCCCGCACTACGGCATGCGTTGACCACGCCATTGACCAGCGGCGCTTCTGGCCCCACGATGATCAAATCGACGGCATTGGCTTGCGCAAATGCAATAATCGCGGGGTTATCCAGAATATCCAGTGCGACATTTTCACACTTGGCTTCTTCGACTGTACCTGCATTACCCGGTGCAACGAATACACGGCTCACCGCGTCATCTTGGGCAATTTTCCATGCCAAGGCGTGTTCACGACCGCCCGAACCCAAAATCAGAATATTCATGTCACTCATCCTTTTAGTGCTTAGTGACGGAAGTGTCGCATACCTGTAAACACCATTGCCATGCCGTGTTCGTCGGCAGCGGCGATGGTTTCGGCATCACGCATCGAGCCACCCGGTTGGATGATGCAGGAAATGCCCACTTTGGCGGCGTTGTCGATGCCATCACGGAATGGGAAAAACGCATCGGAGGCCATCACCGCACCTTGTACGATCAGCCCCGCATGTTCCGCTTTGATCGCAGCAATCCGTGCCGAGTTGACACGGCTCATTTGACCTGCGCCAATCCCGATGGTTTGCCGGTCTTTGGCATACACAATGGCGTTGGATTTGACATATTTGGCGACTTTCCATGCAAAAATCAGATCATGGATTTCGGCTTCGGTGGGGGCGCGTTTGGTGACAATTTTGAGGTCACTGTCTTTGATCATACCCAAATCTTGGTCTTGTACCAACAGGCCACCGGTCACCCGTTTGTAGTCAAATTGGCTGCTGCGGCTATTGATGTCGGGCAGCTCACCACACACCAACACCCGCACATTTTGTTTGGCGGCGGTGATGTCAAGCACACCATCTTCGATGCTTGGTGCAATAATCACTTCCACAAACTGACGATCAATAATCGCTTTGGCCGTGGCGCAATCGAGTGGGCGGTTAAAGGCAATGATGCCGCCAAATGCCGATTCAGGATCGGTGGCATAGGCCAAATCATAGGCGGGGCGGATGCCATCAAGTGATACGGCAACCCCACACGGATTGGCGTGTTTAACGATCACACAGGCAGGTTTGGCAAACGATTTGACGCATTCAAGCGCGGCATCGGTGTCGGCGATGTTGTTGTACGACAGCTCTTTGCCTTGCAGTTGCTTAGCGGTCGATACCGAGGCTTCGCGGGCAGTTGGCTCGACATAAAACGCCGCCGATTGATGCGGGTTTTCGCCATAACGCAGATCTTGCGCTTTGACCAATTGCAAGTTGAAGGTACGCGCAAATTGATCGGCGGCTTGATCTTCGGTTTTGCCGACGCGTGCACCCAAGTATTGTGCAATCATGCCGTCGTATTGCGCGGTGTGTTCAAAGGCTTTGACCGCCAAATCAAAACGGGTGGCGTGTGATAAGCTACCGCTCGCTTGCAGCTCGGCAATCACGGCGTTGTAGTCGCTAGCATTGACCACAATGCCGACTGATGCATGGTTTTTGGCGGCAGCACGTACCATGGTCGGGCCACCGATGTCGATGTTTTCAATCGCATCGGCGAGCGAGCAGTTGGGTTTGGCCACAGTTTGAGCAAATGGGTAGAGGTTGACCACCACCAAATCAATGGCAGCAATCCCATGCTCCGCCATGACGGCTTCGTCCAGACCCCGACGCGCCAAGATGCCGCCGTGAATCTTTGGATGCAAGGTCTTGACGCGACCATCCATCATTTCTGGAAAACCGGTGTGCTCAGAGACTTCGACCACAGCAATATTGTGGTCTTTGAGCAGTTTGTAGGTGCCACCTGTAGAGAGCAGTTCAACACCAAGGCCAGACAAAGCACGGGCAAAGTCGACAATGCCAGTTTTATCAGAAACAGAAATCAGGGCGCGAGAAACGGTCATAGGATTAGCCGGTCAAAAAAAGAAGGAGTAAAAATGAAAAGACCGGAAAATCCTAACGTATTTTCCGGTCTTTGGGCAGTCGATGCTTAGTCGCTCATCAGGCCGTGAGCCTTGAGCTTCTTGCGCAAAGTGCCACGGTTGAGACCCAAGATCTCAGCCGCGCGCGTTTGATTGCCACGGGTATATTCCAATACCACCGATAACAGCGGCTTTTCCATTTCCGCCAAGACTAGATCGTAGACCATTGAAGGCTGTTCGCCCTGCAATTGGGCGAAATAATGACGCACGGCGCGCTCAACGTGCAGGCGCAGCGCCACATCAGACTGGGCATTGAAAGCGGAGGACTTGCTGTTCATGGGTCTAGATCCGAAACGAAATCACTGACAAACACCGGAAAAAACCGGTCTGTTGCTCGCACACCACAACGATGACATCAGGCATTGAGACGCTACAAGTCGCCATTGGTGGCTGCAAAAAAAAGCATAGCTTCTCCAGATCAAGCAAAGTTTGATCCGTTATTTGCATCATCAATGAAAGGGATGTGCCAAGCACATCTTGAGTATGACTCACAGAACTTGCAGTCGCCCCAACCGTCCAACGTCAGTGTCAGCGGCGTGGGCGTGCATCATACCACCACGAATCAAGGCTTGCAGCAAGATTGGGCAGTTTTTCTGCGTTTTCTCAGGCTTGGACGGCGAAAAAACATGTGAGAAAGTTCATTTTTAATGCAAACGGCCAAAATGCAAGATTTTGGCCGTTGTGATTGCGACTCAAAAATACTTAGTAAACCGGATCAATACTATAATTATCAAATGATTTTCGTTGAACGCGAATATCAAAAGACAGCTTGAGTGGACTGTTGGGAGGAATCCGCATCATGCCTAGTGCACCCCCAAACAAGTATTCACTGGGCTGAATCAAGCGACCTGCACGAATTTGACCATCACTTTCGCGAATGGTCAGTTTGAGTGCGGGCATGGGTTGGCTGCTCGATGCGCTATTGACCATCGTGAGGCTAAACCGTGTCAGGTCGGCACGGGTGGGGTGTTTTTTGGCCGTGACCTTGCGCAGTTCAATTTTGGAGGGATCAATACTTGGCACGTGACAACCGGCAATACCACAGACTTTGGTCATCAGGGCGTGATATTTGGGAGTGCTGACCATCCGTTCAAAGTTGAAGTAAAAATACTGTACCACCAATAAAATCAGCATGAGGGCAGAGGCAATCCCCCAACCGGCAAGGTTTAACCATGGCACTGGAACCTTCGTGGGTTTTAGCACCCGATGGCTAGCCGGAGGTGGTGGAGCGGCGTGAGCTTTGGGTGCTGCTTTGCTGGGCAGTGGTGCGAGGGCTTCCATCTGACCATTGGTGGTGGCACCCGCTTTACTCAAAAAGCTGAGCAAGTCGTCGTCATCATGGCTGTGGCGACTTGATGCAGTCAAATCGGCTGCTTTGGGCAAATCACTGATAATTTCAGACTTGGGCAACTTGGCCTCAGCAGGTTTGGGCTTGGATTTGGGGGGCGGTGGTGCGATTTCTTTGCGTTTGCCTTGGTCATTTTCTTCTTGTAGCAAGGCCTCAGCCCAGCTTTCGTCGGCAGCTGCACTGAGTTTTTCCACGCCTTTAATTTCATCTTGTTGGAGAGCATCCATTTTTTGGCTTTTGTCGCCCAAAAACAGATCACTAAATTCATCATCAAGGACGAGGATAGGGGACTTGGCTCTAGAGGCATTTGCGGTCGCGGTTGCAGGTTTGGCAGCAGGGGCACTGTCTTCCAAAAACAACGGCTTGATGGCTGATAGTTGTTTGGGCACCACTTTGGGGATACCCGGTGGCGTGGTGTCTTGAATCCGTGCCGTGGCGACCTCGACCACATCGGCCTGATGCACCTCGTCTGCTTGACTGGTCTGTGCATAGCCTTGGTCAAGATCGACTTCTACAGGAGCCATGCCTGCAAATAGACGCTCAAAATCGGCATCAAGATCGGCTGGTTTTTCGAGTGCAGTGAGGTCACGGATGGGCTGTGCTGATTGTCCTGCAAGGGTAACTTCAGGAGAAGCAGCCGTTTTGGGAGCGGGGCTATCGAGTAAATCAAACACCGATGAGAGCGCCGATTCTTGCGCAATCGGCTTCACCGCGGGTGCAGGCGTGTCTTTGACCAGATGATCGTCCGCTTTGAACACTTGGAAGCATTTGCCACAGCGGACATGCCCACCGCGTGCAGCAAGTTGTTCGGGGGTGACTGCGAATACACTTTCGCAAAATGGGCATCGAGTTTTTTGAGCAGTCATCCCCGTGACTCCTATGTTGTTTTATCCGGTTTAATTGTGGCGAGCGCCAGACAGGCGACACCAGTTTTCTTCACGCATGGCCAATTCATTTAAATCAAACCATGGCGCGTAAGTGTTTCGCAATCCTTCGACTTGTTCGGTGATTAAGCCGGCCAAGGCAATACGCGCGTGTGGTTGTGCACGTTGGGCAAACGCTGGCGCCAGCGCGGCGAGAGGGCCTGCCAAGATATTGGCAACGATAACATCTGCACGGACATCCGGCAATTGTTGATCGAAGTCTTCGGGTAGACCCACCCACAGTCGGTCGGCGACGCCGTTGACTTCGGCGTTTTGCCGTGTGGCAAGCACCGCTTGTGGGTCAATGTCAGTGGCGTAGACTTTGGCAGCCCCGAGTAACAGCGCAGCAATGCCCAAAATGCCCGAACCACAGCCAAAATCAATCACGGTTTTGCCTGCAAGATCCTCGCTATCAAGCCACTGCAAACACAAAAAGGTCGAGGCATGGTTGCCGGTGCCAAACGCCAAACCCGGATCAAGCTTGAGATTGATCGCATCGGGATTGGGCGCTTCGAGCCATTCAGGCACGATCCACAGCCGGTCGCCACATTGGATCGGTTCATAATGATCCATCCATGCGCGTTCCCAGACTTGTTCTTCGAGGTATTCATAAAACGCTCGAACTGTGGGGGCTTGGGCTTTGACAAAGTTGATCAAGCCCTCGGCATCAATCGGGTCTGCTTCGTCGTCATTGAACAGGCCAGTGACAATCACTTGATCCCAAATCGGGGTTTCACCTGGTAGTGGCTCAAGCAACGGTTGATCAGCAGCGTCATCCAAAATCACACTGACCGCACCAAGTGATTCCACCAAGGTTTCCACCAAATCCACTTCGGCTTTGGTGACTTCAAAACGAATTTGTAGCCAACGCATCAGGCATACTCCACAATCACAAATACAGCTTATTTTTGAGCAAGATCAAGCACACGGAACATCAGGCACTTGAGATAGGCTGATTCGGGCATGGCAAGGAGTTGCGGGTGATCAGCAGCCGGATAGGCTTCGTGGATCAACTGCACCTGTTTGTTTTGGCGGCGTGCCACTTGCTGCACGATTTTGACCAACTCTTCACGCTGCATGTGCAGCGAGCAGGATGCAGTAATCAAGATGCCACCATCGGCAACACGGGCAATCGCGCCTTCGTTGAGGCTAAAATACGCTTGGCGGCCTTGGTCAAAATCACGGCGTTTTTGGATCAGTGCAGGTGGATCAAGTACCACCACATCATACTGCTGATCGACGGGTTTTTTCAAAAATGCAAACGCATCAGACTCAACAAAGCTCACTTGCGAGAGTTGATTGAGTGCGGCGTTGGCAAGTACGGCTTCACCAGCTTTGGCGGATGCATCGGTACACACGACTTGACGTGCGCCATGAGCTGCTGCCTGTACACCCCAACCGCCAATATAGCTAAACACATCAAGCACGCTGCGACCTTTGGCAAAGCTGTTGAGCCATGCGCGACCGGCGCGGTGATCGTAGAACCAACCGGTTTTTTGTCCATCAATCGGGGCGGCAAAACGCACACCGTTTTCAATCACGGTCAGGCTGTCGATGGGTGCACCAATCGTTTCGACGTATTCGGGCAGTTGTTCAATCTGACGGCCCTTACCGTCGTTTTTGAGCAAAATACGAATGCTGGTACCAAATACCTCATGCAGTGCGGCAATCAGATCCGCTTTGACCGCTTCAATGGCTTGGGTGCTGATTTGCACCACCAAGCAATCGTCAAAACGATCAATCACCACGCCAGCAAGCCAATCACCTTCACCATACACCAAACGATAATAAGGCTGAGCAAATAGGGCATCACGCAAAGCCAATGCTTGACGGATTTTGGCGACGAAGAAGGCTTGATCGAGCACCTCACGCGGCTCACTGTCGAGCACACGGGCGCAGATCAAGGCTTGGCTATTAAAGCTGGCGGTGGCTAGAAAGTTGCCGCGATAGTCTTCGAGATGCACCAAATGGCTTTTGATGGCACGTAGTGGGGTGTTTTCGGTATCCACTTCATTGGAGTAGACCCACAAATGACCATCACGTAGCCGTTGTTGTTCACGTTTTTTGATGCGAAGACGCGGAAGGCTCATCAACAATTCCTACAGAAAAAAGCAGTCTCGTGCGGCATAGGGCGCTCGATTGGAGAGAAAGTATAGCGTAGCTTGGTGCAAAAAGATCAGCCCATATCGTGATCGACGACACGGGCTGTGGGATATCTGGTGCGAGAACGTAATGCTTAGAGGGTGTCTTCGTACTGTTCTGCAGTCAGTAAATCGTCAAGATCAGCGGCACGCGCCGGACGGATTTTGTAAATCCAGCCTTCGCCATACGGATCGGTATTGACGAGTTCGGGATCATCTTCGAGCGCAGGATTGATCTCGACCACTTCACCATCGACAGGCGCATGGATATCCGACGCAGTTTTGACCGATTCAACCACACCGGCTTGTTGACCTGCGGTCAGTTGTGCACCGACCTCTGGCATCTCGACATAGACCAAATCACCCAAAGAATTTTGAGCGTGATCGCTAATACCGGTCACCACAAGGTCGCCTTCCAAACGTGCCCATTCGTGGGTACTGGCGTATTTGAGATCGCTAGGGTGATTCATGCTGGCTCCAAAAAAACAGACTGAGCAAACCGTCAGTATGATTTAATCCTTGGGGGTCATGATCTGACACACCCGTTTGAAGCGGTATCTTAACGGTTTCAGCGTGATGCTGTCATGATCAATTGCAAGACAGTTGGAGGAGAAACAACCATGCAATGGTGGTTGGTCGCGCTTGGTGCAGGCTGTGGTGGCATGTTGCGCTTGGCATTTGCCCCGATGAATAGTTGGCATGCCATCATTCCGATGGGCACATGGTCGGCCAATCTACTCGGTGGTTTGCTGATGGGCATCGTGGTGGGGTTAGGCAGTAAATTGCCACCCGAGCTGCGCTATTTATTGGCAACGGGATTTTTGGGTGGACTCACCACCTTTTCGACCTTTTCCGCCGAGAGCTTTTTGTTGTTGCAACAAGGGCGTTGGACATGGGCATTTGGCTTGATGGGCTTGCATGTATGTGGCTCAATTGCACTCACGGCGCTGGGTTGGTGGCTGACACAGCGGTTTATTGTGTAGATTTTTTAATAAATAATGTGGGTTTTCGCTGGTATTTTACAGAGAAAATGCATGGCACACTGCCTTCATCAGATGCAAGAGAGGAGGTGTGCGATGCAACGCCAAATTCGAGAAATCCAAAGTATTTTAAAAGGTCAAGCAGCGTCAGACGGTGCAGGCGTCAAGCTCACTCGGTTTTTTGATAGCCGGTTGGGCGCGATGATGGATCCGTTTTTGATGCTTGATGAATTTCGTAGTGATCAAGCCGATGATTATTTGGCGGGGTTTCCTTCACATCCCCATCGCGGTTTTGAAACCGTCACCTATATGATGGCGGGTCGGATGAAACACGGCGATCATTTGGGTAATACCGGTGATTTGCAAGCGGGCAGTGTGCAGTGGATGACCGCAGGACGCGGCATTATCCATGAAGAAATGCCCCAGCAAGAGCATGGCCTGATGTGGGGCTATCAGCTGTGGGTCAATTTGCCATCCAAACACAAAATGACCGCGCCGATGTATCAAGACATCCAGCCCGATGCGATCCCTGAGGTCAGTTTGCCGCAAGGTGGACGGGTGCGGGTACTTGCAGGGGATTATCAAGGAGTACAAGCAGCGGTTGCGCCACGTCCAACGCAAGCTTTGTATTGGGATGTCAGCCTTGCGGCAGGCCAAGCGTTTGAGGCCGAGATCTCCGATGGTTTTACCGTATTGCTGCTGACGATTCGTGGTGATGTGCAGGTGGGTGAGCGGGCGCAGGTGCTCAAACCGTATCACATGGCTCTACTCAAGCGTGAAGGGGTGGTACAGGTACAGGCAGATGCGACGCAAGACTCACAATTTTTGCTGATTGCCGGCCAACCGATTGGCGAACCCATCGCACACTATGGCCCCTTTGTGATGAACACCCGTGCCGAGATTGAGCAAGCGATCAGTGATTTTCAAGCCGGACGGTTTTGAGGTCAAAAAGCCAGATCTTGGATCTGGCTTTGCTTGGCAATCGTGAGTTGAGTTAGAAGTCGGTTTCACTGCCATCCGATTCATCATCATCGGGCAAACGTGATGCCCAGACTTTATCAATCCGTTTGCCATCCATATCGACAATCTCAAAACGCCAACCTTGCCATTTGATCACATCGGTGGTCTGTGGGATGCGCCCCAATTGCAACATCATCATCCCAGATAAGGTGTGATAGGCATTGCGCTCTTCTTCAGGTAAGGCTTTGATGCCCAAACGATCTTTGATGTCATCGTTGGGAATTAAGCCGTCAAGTAACCATGAGCCATCATCACGTTCAATCGCCCACGAGTCGTGTTCATCAGCTGAAGAAAATTCACCGGTAATCGCTTCAAGCAAATCTTGTACCGTCACAATCCCTTGGATGTCGCCATATTCATCGACCACCAAAGCCATTTCGGTCTGCGAGCCACGCAATGCTTTGAGCAACTCCATGCCATTGAGTGACTCAGGCACATACAAGGGTGGCTGCATGATGGCTTCAAGGTCAATCTTTTTGCCCGTCAATGCTTGGGTCAGCACAGTTTTGGCCATCACCAAACCCATCACATCGTTGATGCTGTCGCGGCAGACTGGGAAACGTGAATACTGACTGGTGGCGATTTTCTCCAACGTCACTTCTGGGCTGTCATTGACTGAGAGCCATGTCACATCCAAACGTGGCACCATCAGGCTGATGATTTTGCGGTCATCCAAGCGAAACACATTACGCAGCATTTGATGTTCTTGCTCGTCGATCAGACCACTTTCGGAGCCTTCGACCAGCATGGCGTGGATTTCTTCTTGCGTCACCGAGGGGCCTTTGGTGTTGCGTACCCCCATCAAGCGTAAAATTAGTCGGGTAGAGGCTGATAAAAACCAGACGACAGGTCGGGTGGCTTGGCTCAAAATCGAAATCGGGCGTGCCACAAAACGGGCAACGCCTTCAGGGTTGAGCTGGCCTAAGCGCTTGGGTGCAAGTTCACCGATCACAATCGAGACATAGGTGACCAGCACCACGACCAGTGCAGTAGAAACGACACTGGCGGTTTCGGGGTCAATGTGCCAGACATCGGTCATATATTGACCGAGTGGTTGTGCCAAGGCGGCTTCACCAAAAATACCGCTCAAAATGGCAATCGAGGTGATACCAATTTGGATGGTGGACAAAAAGCTAGAGGGGTCTTCGGCGAGTTTGGCAGCGGCAATCGCGCCATGATCGCCCTCGTCGATCAGCTTTTGCAAACGGGCTTTGCGCGAGCTGACCAACGCCATTTCAGACATTGCAAACAGGCCATTCAAGAAAATCAGGCCAAGCAGTATCAATATCATCGTAAAAACAATCTAATCCGATTGAGGGGCATCATGCCATAAACATGCCAGTATTTCATGTCGCACAACTGTATGGCTTATGCGTGAGGTGGTTTAGGCAGTTCAACCACCACCGTTTTGGCGAGGCGGTCATGCAGGGCTTGGCGACGTGGGCTGATCATCAGTGTGATCAGTGTAGCCATCAGAAATACGAGATTTATCACTGGTAGAGAATACAAAAGCCAAGGTAAAACAGTACGTACCCAGATTGCTTTGCCAAAGGTTGCGGGAGTTTTTTGATCTTCTTGGACAATTTGCGTGCCCATGATCAATTTGCCAATACTTTGCCCACGACGACTGATCAATAAAATTTGTACCGCACAAATGGCAAACAGCATGATGTTGCTGATCAATTGAGCATCTTGGGGGATACCCGCTTGCATTTGCGTGACTACATCCATCATGCCACGATTATTTTCGCTCAGCTTCTCGAGCTTGCTCATGTCCATGTATTGCAGGGTTGGCAAGGAGGTGAGCATGATCAAACAGCTATCAATTGCGCCACCGAGCAGGCGTTTGCTGATTGGGGCAATCGGTGCGGCTTGTGCTAAGGGCTGCATGGTATCGGTTTTTTGCAGACTTATCGCTGAGTTTGATGGTGCAGTCGTAGGATTGTTGCCAAACACTGGCGTACTTTGAAACGGGCTAGGACTAGGGTTGGGATCATAAGACAAGCGACCACCGGTCAATTGCTGCAGCGGTTGCCAGTTGGCCATACCTTCATGCCATGCCAAATCTGTCAACACCACTTGACCGCTTGCGAGCATACGATTGACTTGCTCAAGCGTATAAGGGCCAGCTTGTTCATTGTTGCGAGCCAGATAAATCTGCATGTGTATTCCCAGAGGTTGCCAAACATAAGCGAGTGAATTATGGCAAAAAAGCCCATCGAGATGGGCTTTTTTGTGTATATCAATCTTGACTGACTGTGATGACTTAGCGTTTTTGATCGGCCAAGAAGAACCACGTGTCGAGTACCGAATCAGGATTGAGCGACACCGACTCAATGCCTTGTTCCATCAGCCAGTACGCCAAATCGGGGTGATCGCTAGGGCCTTGACCACAAATACCGATGTACTTACCGGCTTTGCGACATGCCGAAATTGCCATCGACAGCAAGGTTTTGACCGCTTCATCACGCTCATCAAACAGATGCGAGACAATACCAGAATCACGATCTAAGCCGAGCGTGAGCTGCGTGAGATCGTTGGAGCCAATCGAGAAGCCATCGAAGTGCTCCAAGAATTTGTCGGCCAACAAGGCGTTGGTCGGCAATTCACACATCATGATCACGCGCAAGCCGTTTTCGCCACGCTTGAGGCCATTTTGTGCCAGCAGCTCAATCACGCGAGCGGCTTCACCCACGGTGCGTACAAATGGAATCATGATCTCGACGTTGGTCAGACCCATTTCATCACGGACTTTTTTGAGCGCACGGCATTCAAGCTCAAAGCAATCACGGAAATTGTCGGAGACATAGCGGCTTGCACCACGGAAACCCAGCATCGGGTTTTCTTCGGATGGCTCATACAACTTGCCGCCGATCAAGTTGGCGTATTCGTTGGATTTAAAGTCGGACATCCGCACAATGACCGGCTTGTCGGCAAAGGCAGCAGCGAGTGTCGAGATGCCTTCAACCAGTTTTTCGACATAAAAATCAACCGGTGAGGCATAGCCTGCACTGCGTGCCAAGACAGCGTTTTTGATTTCGCGTGGCAAGCTTTCGACATTGAGCAAGGCTTTGGGGTGGACGCCGATCATGCGATTGATGATGAATTCCAAACGTGCCAAACCAATGCCTTGGTTGGGGATTTGGGCAAAATCAAACGCACGGTCGGGGTTGCCGACGTTCATCATGATCTTAAAGGGCAGTGGTGGCATCGAATCAATCGAGTTTTTCTGGATTTCAAAATCCAGTGCACCCTCGTAGATATAACCGGTGTCACCTTCAGCACACGAGACGGTCACTTCTTGATCTTCGACCAGCACTTCGGTGGCATTGCCACAACCGACAATCGCAGGTACACCCAGTTCACGCGCAATAATTGCCGCGTGACACGTCCGACCGCCACGGTTGGTGATGATCGCGGCCGCACGCTTCATGACCGGTTCCCAATCGGGATCGGTCATGTCGGAGACCAACACATCACCGGTTTGGACTTTGTCCATTTCTTTGATCGAGTTGACGATCCGCACGCGACCAGAACCGATGCGTTGACCAATTGAACGGCCTTCACACAGTACTTTGCCTTTTTGTTTGAGCAAGTAGCGTTCCATGGTGCCGACGTTCTGGCGGCTTTTTACCGTTTCAGGACGCGCTTGCACAATGTACAGCTTGCCATCGTCGCCATCTTTAGCCCACTCGATATCCATCGGTTGGCCGTAGTGCTGCTCAATGATCAAAGCTTGCTTGGCCAGCTCAGCCAGCTCCATGTCGTTGAGGGCAAATTTCTGACGCTCTGGTTTTTCGACATCGACAATCACGGTCGAACGGCCAGTTTGACCCGATTCGCCATAGATCATTTTTTGGTGTTTACTGCCGAGGTTGCGACGTACCACCGCCGGTTTGTCTTGGGTCAGTAGTGGCTTGGACAAATAAAATTCATCGGGGTTGACCGCACCTTGCACGACCATTTCACCCAAGCCGTAGCTGGCGGTGATAAATACCACATCACGGAAACCCGATTCGGTGTCGAGGGTAAACATCACGCCGGATGAGCCGGTTTCGGCACGTACCATGCGCTGAATACCAGCGGAGAGGGCAACGCCTTGATGGGCGTAGCCTTGGTGAACACGATAGGCGATGGCGCGGTCGTTAAACAGCGAGGCAAACACTTCTTTGACCGCCACCAGCACGTTGTCGATGCCGCGAATGTTCAAGAAGGTTTCTTGTTGACCGGCAAATGACGCATCGGGCAAATCTTCTGCGGTCGCGGATGAGCGAACTGCAACGGCAATCTCTGGATTGCCTTGTGAAAGCTCGGCAAAGGCTGCACGGATATCGGCTTCGAGTTCGGCTGTGAGCGGGGTATCAATCACCCACTGACGGATGTTGCGACCAGTTTCGGTCAGGGCGCTAATATCATCGACATTTAAACCGTCAAGTGCCGCCTGAATACGGGCATTGAGGCCACTTTGTTCGAGGAAGTCACGATAGGCTTGTGCCGTAGTGGCAAAACCACCCGGAACGCTTACGCCCGCGCCACTTAAATGGCTAATCATTTCACCAAGTGAGGCGTTTTTGCCTCCAACGCGTTCGACGTCGTGTTTGCCTAGTTGGTCAAGGCCAATAACGCGTGCTTCCAAGATTGACACTCCATTTTTGTTACAGTTGATGCCGCTGGATCGCAGCGACAGTGACTCTATTTTCTGCACCCGCCGGATAAGGGTAGGCGACAGTTTGCGATGTTCCGGCTACTATAAAGACTATAAACCAGCAAGACAAATGCCGAGGGGTACTGCATGAGTGGAAATACAGCAGTTAGTCGTACAGTTTTCTTTATTTCAGACGGAACTGCCATCACTGCCGAAACACTCGGTCGTTCGGTGCTCTGTCAGTTTCCTGACGTTGACTTTGACATCAAAGTCATGCCGTATGTCGATAGCGAAGAGCGTGCACTCGAAGTCGTGCAGGTGATCAACAATACTGCCAAACGCGACGGCGTCCAACCCTTGGTGTTTGATACTTTAGTCGACCCCGATGTGCGAGCGATCATCAATACGGCACAAGCGTTTAACCTTGATGTATTTGAAGGGCTGATCGGTAAAATCTCCGGTGAACTCGATGTACAACCGTCGCCACTGGTGGGTAATTCACACAGTGATGTGGACTCAGAAGGCTACAAGTCACGAATTGATGCGGTGCATTTTGCCCTCGAAAACGACGACGGAGCACGCACGCGGCACTACGATATGGCCGATATTATTTTGATTGGGGTGTCTCGCTCTGGCAAAACCCCCACCTGTATTTATTTGGCGCTGCAATATGGCATTCGTGCCGCCAACTATCCAATCACCGAAGAAGACCTCGACGACAACCGCTTGCCCGCCGCACTCAAACCATACAAAGACAAGTTGTTTGGTTTGATGATTGAAGCGGATCGCTTGGTGGCGATTCGTAACGAACGGAAGGCCAACAGCCGCTATGCCAGTTTTCAGCAATGCCAGATGGAGCTGCGTGCGGTGCAGGGCATTTATATTTCTGAAGGCATTTCATCACTGGATGTGTCGGAGATGTCGGTGGAAGAAATCGCCACGCGGATCATTCAAATGACTGGACTTCAGCGCAGAACCAATTAAAATGTGATTTTTTCACATAATGGTGTGGTTATGAGCAAGTGGTTGGGATGTGTGGTCGCAGTGGCGGCACTTGTGGGTTGTCAACCGACCAATAGCGTAGCACCAGCACCAGCACCAACACCGGCCAAGCAAACAGCAGCTCCGCTTCAGCATCTGGTGATTGAAGTTGCGCCTGTTACGGTTGATTGTGTGGGCGTTGCGCCGATGAAATGTCTACAGTACCGCGAAAAAGGCAGCACCGATTGGCTCAATTACTATGGAGCGATCGAAGGTTTTGAGTTTCAAGAAGGCTATCGTTATACCTTGCGGATTGCTGAATACAAGGTCGAGAATCCACCTGCGGATGCATCGAGTTTGCGTTGGGTACTTGAGCAAGTACTTGAACGACAGCCAGTCACCCAATAAAGCTCAACATAAGGGGGAGATTTCCCCCTTATTTTTGAGGCTAACTTAGCGAAAGTGCACACCTGCACCGGCTTGTACGCCCAATACATTGGCATTGACGCCAATCCCATGACGATGGTCATGCTTGTATCCATGCGCTTTGGCTGATTGATAGTGGCCTTTGTGATGGCCGCGATCATGCTTGGCGCGTGCGTAGGCACGTAATTTTTCACGTTTGGCCTCACGATACTCACGGCGCTGTTCAGCACGTAAGTAGGCTGCCCGACGTTCAGCAGCTCGCCGATCGGCTTCGGCTTGAATGGCACGTTCACGTTTTTCTGCGGCGCGATCATCACTGATTTTATGACCAAGTGCAGTACCGCCAGCGGCACCGACCGCCGCACCAATCGTGCCACCATTGGCATATCCAGTATTGTTGCCCACGCTATAGCCAGCAGCAGCCCCCAATGCTCCACCAATCGCCGCTTCTTTACGTTGATCACGATGGCTTGCCGCACCAGCAGCAGCACCTGCGCCAATGCCTGCACCAATCATCGCGCCTTGCTCACCTGCGACTTGGCGGCCAACGGTTGATCCAAGCACACTACCGAGTGCACTTGCTGCGGCTGCACGAGCAGCCTCATCAGCGTAAGCCACTGAGCTACCCAAGGTGCCGATGGTGATTAGCGTTGAAAGCCCCAAAGCTCCAAATCGTGTCATGATGTACTCCACAAAAGTTGACTTTGATCTCACTGTAAACAACCCCAGAAAAATGGCTGTAGCACCGTTGTTAAAATTTAAGTTTTTGAATTTTAATAAAAAATTTAAATTAATTGATTTGAAACAAATATTTGGGTCAATTCTTTGTGTACGCCTTCTGCCAAATCTACCCATCAAATATGTAGTCATGGTGCATGGATGTGCGTGATTTGGCAAAAAAAGGAGAGTTTGCAGGTCATGCCGACTGATGGCACACTAGCGCCTTTGATGAAAAAGCCAACAATCCTGTGAGCATCATGGGTGATTGTTGTGCGCATGTGGAACTGACGCACTGATGAAAGCCTCGCTACGTTTACGTTTGGATCAGCTCACCGACCGCTTCGAGGAGTTGACCGCCTTACTTGCCCATGCGGAGGTGATTACCGACAACAAACGCTTTCGCGCCTTGTCGCGTGAGCACAGCGATTTGCAGTCGATTGTTGAGCAATGGGCACAGTATCGTCAGGCAGAAGCCGATTTGGAAACCGCAGAATCGATGCGCGCTGATCCAGAGTTTCGTGATCTCGCCGACGAAGAGTACAAAGACGCCCAACAGCGGATTGCAGCCTGTGAGGCGGATCTCAACGTCTTGATGATCCCCAAAGATCCCAACGATAAAAATTCAGCCTTTTTGGAAGTGCGTGCCGGTACAGGTGGCGATGAAGCAGCGATTTTTGCTGGTGATTTATTTCGCATGTACAGTCGCTACGCTGAAAAAATGCGCTGGAAAGTCGAAGTGCTGTCGGAAAGTGAAGGCGAACACGGCGGTTATAAAGAGATCATTAGCCGAATTGAAGGCGATGGGGTGTATGGCCGCTTCAAATTTGAGTCGGGTGCGCATCGGGTACAACGCGTGCCTGCGACCGAAGCACAAGGGCGGATTCATACTTCAGCGTGTACGGTTGCCATCATGCCTGAAGTCGATGACGACATCACCGTCGAGATTAATTCTGCCGATTTACGCGTGGATACCTTTCGTGCCAGTGGCGCAGGCGGTCAGCACATCAACAAAACTGATTCGGCGATTCGCATCACCCATATTCCGACCGGAACCGTGGTCGAATGTCAGCAAGAGCGCAGTCAACACGCCAACCGTGATCGTGCCATGAAAATGCTGGTGGCACGCATTGAGCAGGCCAAGCGCGAAAAACAACAGGCCGAAACCGCCAGTATGCGGCGGGATTTGGTCGGTTCGGGGGATCGCTCAGAGCGCATTCGTACCTATAATTTTCCACAGGGTCGGATGACTGACCACCGCATCAACCTGACGTTGTATAAGCTTGATGCGATTATGGAAGGTGATTTGAATGAGTTGCTTGATCACCTCCATCGTGAGTATCAGGCGGATCAGTTGGCCTTGTTGGCACAGGAGAATGGCGGCTAATGGCAACCCTTGCTGAATGGTTGGCGCATGTCCCTGAAGGACTTGATGCCCGCGAGATTGAGATTTTACTGCTGCATGTCACTCAAAAAGACCGGACGTTTGTGCGGACATGGCCAGATTACAAGCTGATGCCGTGGCAAGAGCAGCATTATCAAACCTTGCTGGGACGTTTGGTCAACGGCGAGCCGTTACCGTATGTGCTGGGTGAACAAGCGTTTTGGACACTAAACTTGCATGTGACACCTGCGACCTTGATTCCAAGGCCAGACACCGAGCGGGTGGTGGAAGTGGCACTCGACAAAATTGCAGGGCGGCACGATCTCAAGATTCTCGATTTGGGGACTGGCAGTGGTGCGATTGGATTGGCATTAGCCACTGAAAATCCAACGGCAACAGTATGTGCGATTGATTTTTCAGCACCAGCGTTAGCAGTGGCTCAGCGTAATGCCGAACGTCATGGCTTGCATCATGTCCAATTTTTACAAGGCAGCTGGTTTGAGCCACTGACCGATGATGCTCGCTTCGATGTGATTGTCAGTAATCCACCCTATATTGATCCGGCCGATCCACACTTAAGCGGCCTAACCCATGAGCCGATCACCGCACTGACCGCCGCCGATCACGGTCTAGCCGATTTGCGTCATATTGCCGAGCATGCAGCAACGTATTTGAATGCTGGTGGCTGGCTGCTGGTTGAGCATGGCTATGATCAAGGCGCACTGGTACGTGCGATGTTTGAGCAAGCAGGCTACAGTGCGGTAGAGACGTTTCAAGATTATGGGGCGAATGATCGCGTCACCGTTGGACAAAAGTGTTGATCGGATATGTCTGAACTTCTCAGTGACGCTGAGCTGCTACGTTACAGCCGCCAGATTTTGCTGCCCGAATGGGATATCGACGCACAGCTGAAGCTCAAATCGGCACGGGTATTGCTGATCGGCATGGGCGGTTTGGGTTGCCCTGCGGCGCAAGCCTTGGTACGTGCTGGCGTTGGAACCCTGCGCTTGGTCGATATGGACAGCGTCGATGACAGCAATTTGCAGCGACAATTGCTGTTCTTTCCGCAGCAGATTGGACAACCCAAAGTCCTCGCGGCGGTGGATAGCTTATCCAAGATCGGAGGATGGACGTTGTTTGAGCCGCAGGTCTGCCGTGTCGATGCCGACAATTTGCCTGCATTGCTTGCCAATGTCGATCTCGTGCTGGATGGCTCCGACAATTTTGCCACGCGTGATCAGGTCAATGCGGCCTGTGTGGCAGCCGGTGTACCGTTGTTGTCAGCGGCAGCGATTGGGCTAGAAGGGCAGATGACCCTGATTGTGCCCAATCAGACGCCCTGTTATCGCTGTTTATTCCCAGACGCACCCGAAGATGCGCGTCGCTGTGCCGATACCGGCGTGCTAGCGACCACCACCGCCACGATGGGTGCCATGCAAGCCCATGCCGCGCTTTTGTATTTGGGATTAGGCCAAACTCCACTCGCAGGGCGTCTATTGTTGTGGGATGGTGTACAATTGCAATCTCGTCAGATTCGCTATCAACGTGATCCTGAGTGCTTGGTCTGTCGTCATACGCATGCGTGAAAGTGCTGAAACATCAATGAAATTAAAATCTTGTCGTCTTTGTCGGAGAGTTCATATGACTCGTCAACATCCCGTATTCAATGGCTTGCGTAGTATCGCACGCTTGGGACAAACCGCAGGGATCGTCGCACGCGCCGGATTGCGCTATCGTCGTGAAGCTCCACCCACACCACAACTGCTGCGGGAAACCTTTGAGCAGTTGGGTGCAACCTATATCAAGCTCGGACAGTTTGTAGCGAGTTCGCCCTCATTATTTCCGCGTGAGTATGTGGAAGAATTCCAACAGTGCTTGGATCAAACCCCACCGCTGCCATACAGCCAAATCGAAGCCACGTTGCGAGCGGCGTTTGATCGTCCGATTGAGCAGATTTTTGCCCACATTGATCCGGTGCCACTCGCATCGGCATCGATTGCTCAGGTGCATGCTGCAACCTTGATCACCGGTGAAGATGTGGTGATCAAGGTGCAAAAACCCGATGTCGAAACCATTTTGCACACCGATTTGAGCGTGGTACATGCCGCCACGCGCTTGCTTGAATTGGCGATGCCCAAAATCAAGTTCGCATCGCTTGCCAGCATTGTCTATGAAATCAAAACACGGATGGTGCGTGAAGTTGATTTTGTCGAAGAAGCCCAAAATATTGCCGATTTTCAGCAATTTTTGACCTTTAGCAACAACAGCCAAGTGATTGCCCCCAAAGTTTATCCGCAGGCGTCCACCCGTACCGTGCTGACCATGCAGCGTTTGTATGGCGTACCGATGACCGATATTGAGGTGATGCGCAAACACACCCGTGATCCGGCGCAAGTGTTGATCACCGCCATGAATACATGGTTTGCCAGTCTGATGCTGTGCAAAAGCTTCCATGCCGATTTGCACGCGGGCAATCTGATGCTACTCACCGATGGTCGGATTGGCTTTATTGATTTTGGGATTGTCGGCCAGCTCAAGGCGGAAGTGTGGGGCGCGTGTATTGGCTTTATGGAAGCCTTGCAAAAAACCGACTATCGTTTGATGGCGACTCATATGGTCAACATGGGCATGACCCATGGTCAGGTCGATGACGCCCGCTTGGCGCAAGACCTTGAAAAAATGTTTACTGTACTGCTCACGGCTGATCCGCAAGCGATGCTGACCGGTGAGGCGTCCGATCTGAATGCCTTGATGCTTGAAATGGTCGGCGTGGGTGAGCGGCATGGGATTCATTTCCCTCGTGACTTTGCCTTGCTGATGAAGCAAATGCTTTATTTTGATCGCTTTATGCGCATTCTCACCCCACACATGGATTTGTTTGGCGATGCACGGTTGCAGTTACTCGCCGATCCTGAGCCAGTGTCCAAGCTGATTCATTAAGGCAGATGATGAGCTGGTTGATCTTTAAATACGCCACGACCGCTGCGGTGGTGGTGTTGATCAGTGAGTTGGCCAAGCGCAGTGATCGGATCGGTGGTCTGGTTGCAGCGTTGCCATTGATCACGGTGCTGACCTTGATTTGGTTGTATGTCGAAGGCCAACCGACCAGCAAAATTGCCAATCATGCGTGGTATACGCTGTGGTATGTACTGCCAACGCTACCGATGTTTGCGGTGTTTCCGTGGTTGCTCACGCATTACGGGTTTTGGCCTGCCTTGGCTTGTTCAGCGATCATCACCATCGGATGTGTAGTGCTCACAGCCATTGCTCTCAAGCCCTTTGGGATCGTATTGCTTTAGTTTTTTTCAAAATGACGCTCTTTGCCCGCCCATAAATCCCGAATATTTTGCCGATGTCGCCACAAAATCAGCAAGGCCATCACACACAAGGGCGTCAACAGTGCAGGCGCATAAAAGTAACTCACCACAGGCACCATCAGCACAAACGCCAGCAAGCTTGCCAACGACGATACACGCGATACAGCAAAGACCGTCGCCCAGCTCGCCAAAGCTATCAGGCATAACGGCCACGAGAGTCCGAGCAAAATCCCAAACGCAGTGGCAACGCCTTTACCACCCTGAAACCGAAAATAAACCGGATACAAGTGCCCAAGGATGGCGGCCAACGCAATCCAGCCCAACCACATTTCATCGAGTCCTAGCCAGCGTCCGAGCGCAATCGGGGGAATGCCTTTGAGTGCATCGCCCAAAAAGGTGAGCAGCGCAGGGACTTTGCCGCCTAAACGCATCACGTTGGTCGCGCCGGGGTTACTTGATCCTGTGCTGCGCGGATCGGGTAAGCCAAACGCACGGCATACCAAGATTGCACTACAGACCGAGCCAAGCAAATACGCACCCAGCACCAAACTGGTCAATTCAAACCATGCCAACATCAGCAGACACCAATAACAAATGAGAGAGAAGATCGACATCTTGAACGATGTTTGTGTACGCTTGAAGGATCATCACGCACAGATCGCTTGCCAATGCTGGCATTGCTACGCCACACTTGCAAGCCAACAGACGGGGGAGAGTGACGCTTGCAAGATCAAGTGTTGATTGAAGGCTTACGCATCAATGCCGTGATTGGGGTGTTTGATTGGGAGCGCCAAATCCAGCAGCCATTGATCATCGATGTGTGTTTGTCGGTGGATACACGGCAGGCGGGTCGTAGCGACCATATTGACGATGCGGTCAACTACAAAAGTGTGGCTGATCGCATCGAAGCTGAAGTGCATCGGTTACAGGCGCATTTGCTCGAAAAGCTTGCGGCTGACGTGGTACGGATGATTTTTGATGAATTTTCCAGCGTTGAGCGGATCAAAATCACCATTCGTAAACCAATGGCATTACCCGCAGCACAAGCGGTTGGGGTGTGTATTGAGCGTGTACGCCATGATGTATGCAGTGTCGATCGGCTCTAATTTTCAGCACCTTGACGCATTTGCACAGGCAAAGCGGGCGCTATCGCAGTTGGGTGGGTGTCAGTTTTCAGCCTGTTTTGAGTTGCCTGATCGGGATGGCTCAGCACAGGTGTTTTGGAATATGGCAGCGTTGGTGGACAGCCCGATTGGTCAGGCCACCGAGTTTGAGCGCTTGTTGCATCAGATTGAGGCGGATTGTGGTCGTATCCGCCCATCCAAACAGGTGCGCCTTGATCTAGATTTGATTGCCTATGGGCAAGATCAAGCCAGCTTGCAAATCTTGCCCAAACGTTTGCCGCTTACTGTGGATGTACAGATGCCACTACAGACATTATGGCCGCAGTGTTGAGATCCTCAGCACTGAGCACCTTGTAATGCATCCGGACAATCCCATGCGCCAAACGCGCCACGTCAATCAAATCAAAATCAATTTGTTGCAGTTGTTCAAAAAACTGCTGACCTTCACCTTGAGTGATCGGCAGCATGTGAATGACGATTTCATCCAGCAAGTTTTCTTGCAAGGCGCGCAGCACCAGCTGGCGGCCACCGACTAACCACACTTGATGCTGTTGTTTGGCCGGCAAAGATTGTAATAGCCACTCTAAGGGCTGATCACTGACCGTACACGGATGATCCACCGCCAACGCCCGACGGGTCAGCACATAGGTGGGGCAGTCTGGATACGGCCATTCATCATCTGCCATCAACGCTTGATAGGTGTGCCGCCCAACAATCAACGCATCACTATGCGCCAGCATATAGGCGCTACATTGTTCGGTGTTGATTTTATCCCACAGCGTCAAGGTCTGCGGCAAACTTGGATCGGCCACATAGCCATCTAAGGTCAAAAATGCATGCACTGTGACACAGGCACGACGTGTGGGTACACTCCAATTGATCGCCATAATCCCAAACTCCTTCTTGACGTTGCTCGATAAGTCAAATGGAATAACTCGTCCGTGTCATCACTTTGGATACGATGCCCATCAAGCGTTGTACACCTTGTGGCAGCTCGCGTCCACCGGCAGCTAAGGCTTGTTCACGATGATGCAATTCGTCACGATTCATCTGCTCAAGTACCACACGGCTACGTTCGTCTGTCGCAGGTAAGCTTTGCAAATGAGACTGTAAGTGTTTGCTGACTTGCTTTTCAGTTTCGGCCACAAAACCCAAGCTGTAATCATCACCGGCCAGACCCGCCACCGCACCGAGACCAAACGACAGGCCATACCACAATGGATTGAGCAAACTCGGGTGGCTGTCAAGCTCGCGTAGGCGCATTTCACACCACGCCAAATGATCTTGTTCTTCTTCGGCAGCCTTTTGCATGTCTTGACGCACACGCGGTAAGCGAGCGGTGAGGGCTTGTCCGTGATACAACGCTTGAGCGCATACCTCACCACTATGGTTGACCCGCATCAGGCCAGCCACATGGCGAGCTTCTTGGAAATTGAGCGCACTTGAGAG
>CALFYA010000010.1 GCA_937952925.1 uncultured Moraxellaceae bacterium | reverse complement strand
GGCGCGTACCCGATCATCGCGTGGCTCTTGCCACGCCACATCGGCGCAATCGGTAATTTCGGGACGATACTTACGATGGGAGGCATACAATGTCAGGTGTGCAGGCATCACCCGTTTGAGCGCAAGTAGCAAATCCCGCTGACTTGACTGCCCTTCTAATAACCAAACCCCCATCCTGTCCCCCTTGTTTTGTGTCAAACAGCATTGTGTCGATCCAAAGACCGACACAATTCATTTATTTTTAAACGCTTTTAAACCAATGCCACCAATTGCGGCATCATGTCATGGAAGGTACGCCCGTTGGTGTTGTCACCAATCGCATGCATTTTCCACTCACCATTGTGACGATACAGTTTTGCCACGATCAGTGCAGTGTGCGAGCCTTGGCAGGACAAATTAAACCGCGCCACTTCCTGATTGTTTTGTGCATTGATCAGGCGGCAAAACGCATTTTGCACCTTCTCAAAGGTCTGACCACGAAAGCTATTGACGGTAAAAATCAGTGATTTGATTTGGGGCGGGACACGGCTCAAATCGACCGAAATCACCTCATCATCGCCATCACCTGCGCCGGTACGGTTGTCGCCTGAATGGCGGATGCTGCCGTCTTTGCTGGTCAACTGCCCAAACCATGCCACATCGACTGGATTGGCCTGCTCATCAAACATCAAGCACGATGCGTCGAGATCAATCTCTTCGCTGCCCCCACCAAAACCAAAAAAGCCTTTGCTTTTGGCCACATCCCAGCCCAAGCCCATTTTGATCTGGGTCAGACTCGAACCTGCGGTTTTATCCAACGAGATTTTTTGGCCTTTTTCCAAATTGACTGCCATGTTGTACTCCTTTCACCGAATAATCGCTCAGCTACCGCCAAGCTTAGAATGTAACCATGTCACCGTATTTTGACGGTTGCGTGAACAAACGACGATCCGACCGTGACCACGGAAGCGTAACACCATGCCCTCGCCACTGGTGGCGCTGTTGAGCAAGTTGCCCAAAAAGCCGCTGTTTTGTGCGGTACTCATCGACAGCTCATACTGCAACTGCGAATCCCAACACACCACATGACCATTATCGACAATCACGTCTTTACCTGTGGTGACTTCTAGCTCAAACAGCGAGCCTGCACCCGACACCACCAATTGCCCTTCGCCACCGGTATGCATCACCAAAAAACCGCCATTGTCGCCAAACAATGCGCCACCAATACTGCTGTTCATTTTGACTTTGACATCAACTCCATGCGTAGCTGCCACAAACGCACCATCGGCGAGTGTGTACTGTCGCACGCCCACATCCAAAATCTGCAAATCACCATCAAGTGTGGGCGCCAGCAAACAATCGCCATCGCCGCGCACCGCTTCAATGTGTTGTTGAAACAGTGACTCATCATTGGCGAAGCGTCGGAGCAAAGACTGTGCCAGCCCACCTTGCAAACGTCCCTTCAACTCCAAGGTGTCTTCCATCATCACCATGGCGTTACTTTCACAAAAAATCTTGTCGCCGCGCCGCATCGCCACATGCAAAAATGGCTCGGTAGTGCCAACAAGGCTAAACGTGGTCATTCAACTCTCCTGTATGGATTAGAAAATCCTTTGGCTTTGCGCCGCTTTGAGCCACAAAGGAAACTCATTGAGCAATCGATCATACAACTCACTTTCACTGACCTGATCCAAATCATCAAGATCAAAAAAATTACAGTTGTCGACCACTCGCCCAGACAAATCATCTAGGCGCTCAAGTACCCCATAATTGGAGCCGCCAATCCCAACAAACTGCCAGAAAATCGGTTTGCTCGCCGCCTTGCTCAGGACACGGGCAATCTCTTCTTCACGATAAATACCACCATCGCTCACAAACACCACATAAGCAGGTAGTGCCGAATCTTGAGCTTGATAATGTTGCATGACCGCTTTGATCACGGCGGGTTCGTTGTTGCCACCCATAATCTTGTCGATTTGCTTGCTGTGACGCTTGATATATCCCTGATAATTACCCAAATGAATTTGCTCAAGTGCTTTGGCCGTATCTGAAAAAATCCATACATCCAAACAGCCATCATCATCAAAATGCACACTTAAGGGCAAAATACGCTCAATCACCCGTTGTACAGTACCGTCATCATACTGACCATACATCGACCCTGAAGCATCCAGCACCAAGCCCACCTGTGCTTTGACTGCACCGAGCTGTTTCTTCTCCAAACTCACCGAGGCTTTTTTGGCCAAGCTCAGCAATTGCGGAGCTTGTTTTTCAATTTTCTTTTCCAAAGAGATTGTGACGGGTGCTGGTGCTGGTGCTGGTGCTGGTGCTGGTGCTGAAGTATCCACTTCCCCACCAAAATGCTGTACCAATGCTGCCAACCCACCATTAAAACCTTGCCCAACCGCCGCACAGCGCCAAATCTGATCTTTTTTATAAAATTCAAACAACATCAAGGCTTTTTCTTGATCAAACATCTGTCCCTCAAAAGCAAATTCGGCGACTACCTGTTGTTGTGCGTTACGCAGTTGCAAGACTTGCGGTGCAATCATCCGCATGGTTTGCATGCCGTCAATGGTCAAGGTCAGCACGATCTTGTCGATATGGGCAGGTAATTTGCTCACATCAATCACAAACTCATGGGTTTGTGGCTGAGGACTCTGAAAACGCACGGCACCACAAGGCGTTTGCGGTTGGTTATAAAAAGTCATGTAACGCTCATCACTGAGCCGATGCTGTTGATCTAGCCCAAACGCCGCCACATCAAATACCATCCCTTGGCTATTGGGGCGAAAATAGACCGAACAGACGCCACCGTGAGGCAAAAGTGTTGCTAGTTTTTCTTTTTGACCCCGAATCATGGAGCGCATGATTTATCCTTATCTTGAAGTGCTCAATTTATCCTTGAGGTTGATGCTGATCGCGGTGTGAGGCGCTGCCCCACACCACTGTCATCGCTTAGACGTTAACGCCAAACGAACCCGCCAAGGGGCCAAGTCCGCCATTAAAGCCTTGACCTACCGCACGGAATTTCCACTCGCCATTGTGACGATATAATTCGCCAAAAATCATCGCGGTTTCGGTGCTGCTGTCTTCCGACAGATCATAACGCGCCACTTCTTGCTGATTGGCATTGTTGATGATGCGGATATACGCACCACTGACCTGACCAAAGTTTTGGCTGCGTTCTTGGCCTTGATAGATGGTCACACAGAAGGTCACTTTGTTGACATCAGCAGCCATTTTGCTCAAGTCCACCACGAGCTGCTCATCATCACCGTCGCCCGCGCCAGTGCGATTGTCGCCAGTGTGCTCGACGGCACCGTCGGCTGACTTTTTGTTGTTGAAGAAAATAAAATCGCTATCACCACGCACTTTGTCGGTGCTATTCAACAAAAAGGCTGTGGCGTCCAAGTCAAAATCTTGGCCGTCGGTTGCGCGTGGGTTCCAACCCAAGCCCACAGTCAATTGCTGCATGCTTGGGGCTTCTTTACTCAGGTTGACATTGCCACCTTTGGTCAGGCTGATTGCCATGTTTTACAACTCCTTTGGGTATATAGGTTCGACACTCAGATCGAACCGGTTGATTAAGATTCAGCAGGATTAAGTTTGTTGTACTTGATCGATGCAAACACTGCCCAGACGATAAAGGCGACCCCGATCAGGCCAGTTACCAACTCTGGAACATGAAATTGCATGCTGATCAGCATGATTACGGCGAGTGCGCCGATGGCATAATGCGCACCATGCTCTAGGTAGATATAGGCATCAAGGGTGCCTTTATCAACCAAGTAAATGGTCATTGACCGCACAAACATTGCACCAATTGCAAGGCCAAGCATGATGATGACCACATCGCTGGTAATCGCAAACGCACCGATCACCCCATCAAAGCTAAACGAGGCATCGAGGACTTCGAGGTACAAGAAACCACCGATCCCACCACGTTGGATCGCTTTGGTGATCTCTGGATTGTCCTCACCTTCGACCTCTTCACCTTCGAGCAAACCACCAATCACACTCACGCCAACATAGGTGACAATCCCCCAAATGCCGGCCATCAAGACTGCAAACTGCTCGGTACTCGGCAACAAGCCCACGGCGATTAAGAGCGCCACCATGGCCACAAAAATAGCGACTGAATCGACCTTACCGAGTTTGGCAAGACGCTCTTCAAGCCAATGAAACCAATGGACATCTTTGCCGTCGTCAAACAAAAAGCTCAAAAACACCAGCATCAAGAACATGCCCCCAAACGCGGCAATTTCTGCATGGTGTGCCATCAGTTTGGCTGAGTATTCTTGGGGGTTATTGAGGGCGAGCTGCGCCACCTCAATCATGCCCATATCGGCAGTCACGCCCACAATCACCAGTGGGAACAACAACCGCATGCCAAACACCGCCACCAAAATCCCGACGGTCAAGAATAGGGTTTTCCAAAACTGATCCCAATGCTTGAGTACGGACGCATTGACGACCGCGTTATCAAACGATAGTGACACCTCCATCACCGCCAGAATGGCCGTGATCGCAAGGGCTGTCAGTAAGCCTGTGATCCCACCACCACTAAATCCCCACCATGCTGCCAAAAACATGCAGACAATGGTGAAAACGATTGAAAACCGAAAATGCGCCATACGCTCTCACTCTATTTAGAATCACACTGTTTTGACACAGCAAAACACAAGATGGCTGGGTTCCATCTTGTGTCATCACGACTGGGGTTAAATCAAATGATTAAATGCTTAGACCATATTGCAGGCACATGCTGCGCAGTCCACCACTATAGCCTTGACCCACGGCTCGAAACTTCCATTCACTGTTATGCTTATACAGCTCACCAAACACCATTGCTGTTTCAGTTGAGTAATCTTCGGCCAAATCGTAGCGCACCACCTCTTGACCCGTCACATCGTTGACCACACGGATAAAGGCATTGGCAATTTGACCAAAATTTTGGCGGCGGCTATCGGCGTCGTGGATGGTCACAGTAATCACGATTTTATCGACATCGGCGGCCACGCGTGACAAATCCACTTTGATGGCTTCATCATCTCCATCGCCTTGACCGCTGCGGTTGTCACCGGTGTGCTCAACCGCACCATCGGGTGAGCGCAATTGATTGTAAAAAATAAAATCGTGCTCGCCGCGTACTTTACCGCTCATACCAACCAAAAATGCACTGGCATCAAGGTCAAAGCTTGCGCCATCGGTGGCACGCTCATCCCAACCCAAGCCAATCAAGATTTTGTTTAAGCTAGGATCAGTTTTGGTGAGTGACAGATTGCCACCTTTACTCAGCGAAATGGCCATGATTGATCTACTCCTTAGGGTTATCATCGAATGTGGGGGAACAATTTCTCCTTGCTCCCTTGTTCACTCTGGTTAATCTTTACTGCCAGCGACCCAACGCAGCCCCCAGCCGTAATGCTCATCCAACGGCTTTTGACTACTAAAATACCGAACTTCTCGTGACACATGGATGGCACCCGCACGATTTTCAAGCAGCACCACTCCGCACAGTCCTTTGTTGGCACTTCCTTCGGTGAGGGCAATTTCAATCGGTGGCTGATTGGGTACATAAATCGTCACCACACCGTCGGTGGCTGCCCAGTTGGGCGCACCTTCATAGATAAAGGCATACACGATCAATCGTTTGATTTTTGACCAATGCTCGCCATTGATCCGCATCCACTCGCCATCTTGTACAGCGCCAGTCCGATCATCACCGGAGAGCTGGATGTATGGCGCTCGTTGATAGTCGCCAAAACGATCACCGAGTGCTTGCACCAATGCTCGCTCACCATCTTGCAGCTCATATAAGCAGCCTAGATCCAAATCAATCCCTTTGTTTTGTTGGAATAATTTTGAGAAAAACCCACCGGCTGCGGGGGCTGCCCCTCCAGCACGATTCCAATTGAGATTGATGCGAATTTCACCAAAACTGCTGCCTTTTTTCTCAAGGCTGACTTGACGGTTATTTTTGTCGAGCGAGATTTTTTGCAATGAGATTTTGGGCGGTGGTGGCGCAACAGGAGCTGCAGGCATCGGTGTCGGTTTGGCAGGGGGTGCAGAATCGGCCGCAATATCCACGCCAAAATGCTCAGCAAGTGGCTTTAGGCCGCCCGCGAAGCCCTGATCAATCAGCCGAAACTTCCACTGACCTTGCCGACGATAAAACTCACCCAAGATCAAGGCAGACTCTGTACGCCCTGCACCCTGAATGCGTGCCTGTGCGACGACGTGTTGCTGCTGGAGGATTTGAATCTCGATTGCACGGATTGATGCAAAATTGAGATGCGCGTGCTCAAGCGTGGCACTAAACGCAATTTTGCCGATTGCAGCATCGACTTGCGCCAAATTGAGTCGAAATAGATTGTGCTGCGCATCTTGTTGCACCAAGGCAATGCTGCCCGCCGCATTTTGCCGTTGACCATAAAAAATCATGTCATCATCGCCACGAACCTTTTGGGTCTGCTCAGATAACGCATAGGCACTCACATCCACCGCTTGGGATGATGCATTCGCAAAGATGATTGAGATTTTGAGCTCTACAACACCCGTAGGCACAGCAGTATTGGCACCTGCAACTAATTCCATGTGAGATACTCGCTTCAATTCGTTTTGGTTGCTCTTGTAGAGCTGATCCATTTGTTCCTGCTTGCACGCTAAAATGAAACGCCAGACTTGTCAAGTGGGGTTGTTTTGTGAATCGGTTCACTTTTTAGCCGGTGATTCTGATCAAGTGATAGCTCTGAACTATTGTTCAGAAGGGTTATTTATGATACATGTTTATTCGCTTTATCGTAGATGTCGATCAACAGGATTGGTTGAGCGTCATCATGTGCATACGGTCCAGCAGGGACAATACTCACCATGAAGGTGAGTCGATTATAGAGGAAAGTGTTATGTCAGCTCTTCAACGTATGGCACGTCCATGCCTATCAGTAGGCATTGGCAACGCTCGTCTTGAGCGCAAGCGCAGGAGTCTGGGCAGCCGATAAAGGGGTTGAAACCTTGGCCACCAAATGGCGGGTTTTAGATTCAAAAAGTGGTGTGATTGAATCGATCTTGGAGTTTCGCCAAGAAGAAGATGGCACCTACTCCGGCTATGTGGTCAAAAGCTCACCCAATCCATTGATTAATTTGTACGAAACCTGCATCAAATGTCCTGTTCCCTACAAAGATCAACCGATTGTGGGCATGCGTGTGCTGTGGGGCTTTAAACCTGATGGCGCAGATGGCCTCAAGTTTAAAGATGGCCATGCCTTTGATCCCAAAAATGGCAAAACCTATCGGGGTAAAATCCGTCTAAGCTCGGATCAACGCCGGATGTATTTGCGTGGTTATATTGGCACATCCCTGCTCGGTCGCACCGAGGTCTGGTTGCGTGGTGATGGCAGTTTGACCAAAAGCCTGAGTGAGTAACGCATCGACACATCAACAAGGTTGCCACATCGGCGACCTTGTATCCTACGAAGTATTTCCTTTCGTCTTATTTGTCTAGTACACCCCTTGCATTCTCCTTATGATTCATGGTTTCAATGATTTGACGTCGTCCGTTGTGGATGTCTTTTTTGCATGATTCCCCCCAATACTGAATCTTATTTTATTTCTCTAGATCATGATGTCTTGCATCTCAAGCGGATTTATCGGGTCAGCCACGGCATTCCGGTACTGATGATTCATGGCAGTGTCAGTAATGGTCGGATTTTTTACTCTTCCTCGCACAAAGGCTTAGCACCTTATTTGGCAGCGTGTGGTTGTGATGTGTATGTGGCGGATCTACGCGGACGCGGGCAAAGTACGCCGGCGGTGCATGCCCACTCTGCGCACTCCCAAACTCAAAGCATTGTGGAAGACCTCCCCGCATTTATTCAACAAATCCAAGCGATTCGTGGCAATACGCCCATTCATATCGTGGCTCACTCATGGGGTGGCGTGTTGACCTTTGCCTACTTGGCACGTCAAGCACAGCATTCGATTGCCTCAGTCTGCTGTTTAGGCTCCAAACGCGCTGTGGGACTGATCAATCCTTATCGATGGTATAAACTCGATTTGTTGTGGGGGATTGGTGGGGAGTTGCTGACTAGACGTTATGGTTATTTGCCTGCCAAAAAAGCCAAGTTTGGCTCAGATAACGAATCGGTTGGTGTGTATCAGGGTTGCAAACAATGGGTGTATGCACGCCATGAGTGGCGCGATCCTGAAGACGGTTTTGATTATCGGTTGGCCTTACGCCGTCGTGCAGCCATTCCACCAAGTTTATTTATTGCCGGTGCCGGAGATCGGTTTTTGGGTCATCCCAATGATGTGCGTTTATTTATGGACGAAATCGGCCATCCTGACAGCCAATTTCGTCTGTTGTCGCGCAAAAATGGTGATCAACTCGATTATGATCATTTGCAAATGTGTATTGCGCCTGAAGCACGCAATGATCATTTTCCAGAAATTTATGACTGGTTACAGCGCCATCATCACCGTTAACCGCCCAAAAAATCGCGCTTGACCAACTCGACGCCATTGTGGCGCAGAAGATTGTAGGCAGTGGTCATGTGGAAATAAAAATTGGGCAAAACCCAGTGATTAAGATAAGCCAAACCATCAAAATCCAGTGAGCGACCATTGGGCAATGACAGATGAATGGCGCGCAGCTCAGCGCCTTCAAAGGCCTCGGTGGGCAAGGCTTGCAAATACGCCACCACCCGATCAATCCGTGTCACCAATTCGGCAAAACTTTGTTCATCATCGGCAAATTTGGGGAAATCCGTTGCGGTCAGACGCCCACCGGCTGCTTTGACCATATCGGTGGCGATTTGCACTTGCTTGGTGAGTGCAAACATATCGGGAAACAATCGGACGGATAACATCACACTCGGATCAATCTGTTTGAGCGCACAGTGCGCTTCAGCCTTTTGCAAAATGTGTTTGAGGTTATTGAGTTGATGGATGACGGGTACCAAAAACACTTGATCAAGATGGATCGACATGAGGAGCACTCCAAAACAGGGGATATGCACTGTATACATCATCTGCTTTGATTCTGATGATTAACTTGCGTACAATTTTCTGCCCATTGCGATGCCTGTGTTGACCATGCCCTATCCAATTGAACAAGTTTCTCTCGAACTGGATACTCCGGTCAGCTATAAAACGTGGCTGCATACCACGCGTGACTATCATTTAATCGGGGTCATCGCCTTTTTTGCTCCAACGAGCTATCGTCAAGGCAAGTGGGACGATTTGGAATATGTCCGTCGGCGCACCGATGAGTTTTCGGTGGTGGGCTTTCCGGAGTTTTTGTCAGCCATGATTATTGATGTGTCAGGCTTGTCGTTTGTGATGGATGGTGATGCACCGATTTTTCCGTGGCGGATGATTGAAGACAACAGTCCCGTGCGTCTGCTCGTCCATCATGATCATCGTGCGCACTACTCGTCGGTGTTTGAACCGGCGTGGCTAGAGTGGGATCTTGAGGTGGCAATCCGCGATATTCGCAATTTATTGGATTCGCGGATTCACTAAACTCAGGCGACCATAGCCGCCTGAGCACATCACCGATTTAGCCCCACATGGACACATCAGATTGCATAGACACCGTGAATGTGTGGCTGACAAGTGTAGGTGGAGTGAGTCCTGCCATCGCATCGACAAGCGCTTGGATTTGGGTTTGATTGAGTATCTGCCCATCTCCATATTGCACCTGCTCAATTTGTTTGTCGGGCTGCAGATACCAATCTTTGATGGTCACGCGATCATCGGACTGCCCCAACAGGTCAATCTGTAGATCTTGTCCTTGGCGACTCCACCACAAATCAGCCAGTGCAATCGAGGAATCAAACACCAGCTGATCTTGATCGCTGCCCTTTTCAATAATCGTGGTGCCTTGATCACCTCGATTAAACTCATAACGATCTGTGCCACTGCCACCGATCAACTGGTCATGCCCCGATCCTCCGACCAGCCGATCAGCACCACTGCCGCCTTGGATCACATCGTCACCAGCACCACCGTACAATTGATCATCACCCGCACCTCCACTGATTTGATCAACGCCAGCACCACCATACAAGGCGTCACTCCCTTCCCCTCCGGTGAGTCGATCAGTCCCACTTCCTGCATGCAAGGTATCGTTGCCATGACCTCCTTGTAAGACATCATCGCCACTACCTGCTTCGAGATAATCATCCCCCTCATCTCCGATGAGTTGATCATTTCCCGCTCCACCATACAGATCATCGTTGTCTATGCCACCATACAGGATGTCCTGCCCTGCATTACCTGCGAGCCGATCTTGACCTTCACGGCCATACAAGATGTCATCGTCTGTACCACCAAACAGTTGATCATCGCCCATCAGACCATCAAGCACATCCTGACCTGCGCCACCAAATAGAATATCCTGACCCAAAACAAGATCTTGTACGACTGCAGTATGTTGAAATTGTCCGGTCAAATTATCCATTGAAGTGTTTTCGAGTGTCACTTGAACTTGATCATGACCACCATACAAGGTGTCATTGCCATCGCCACCATACAATTGATCGTGATCATCTCCACCATCCATCACATCATCGCCGCTGCCACCTTCAAGGTGATCTTGACCACCATAGACATAGATATCTTGCGCCCAAAACCGATCTTCAAGATCACGATAGTTGTTGATGCCTGATTCTATTTCTAGTCTGTTGTGTGATATACGACCTTGCAATCGGTAGCGTTGCCCTGATCCACCATATAACTCATCAGCATCCTCTCCACCGTACAGATGATCATCGCCATCTTGTCCAAAGATTTGGTCGGTGCCTTGTCCACCATAGATGTCGTCATTCCCACCAGAAATGAGTTCTTGCTGGGAAGTCATTTTTATCTCTGAATCTAGTGTTTCACCAGAAGACACCTCTCCCTCTTCATACCATAATATCGTGTCATCTTTACTGATATGCTGCGACAGTACGTAAGCCTTTGCCTCACCACCACGCAACACATCATTGCCTTGCTGACCATTGATCACATCATGTCCATCTTGACCATCAACTTGATCGTTCCCCGCACCACCATCAAGATGATCATCACCTCCAGTCATATAGATCACATCTCCTTGAAATTGCTGAGTGACCCTCTCCTCATCGGAAGACTGACCGGAGGGATTTGCTGATTCTGGTATCACGGTACGGATCGTGGTCTCGCTCTGCTGTAACATTTGAACCGTTTGACCTGCTCCACCAGTGAGGACATCATCACCTGATCCTGCATAAATATGATCATGACCATCTGCACCATTGATATGGTCTTGACCGCTACCCCCATAAATCAAGTCATCTCCATCACCAACATAACGGTGTGTCCTTAACGTTGTAATCGCGGTTTGTCTCATCCCATCACTGATGTTATCTGTTTGCTGATGCTGACTCCCCTCCATGACCAGATAGCCTAGACCACCCTCAATCGTATCGTTGCCTGATCCGCCATAGATCTGATCTTGCATCCCTCCACCATACAATTGATCGTTACCACTACCACCAGACAGCACATTCTCACCATCCCAGATGACATCATATTGATCATCAATCGTCTGAGTGATGTTACTGTTTAGGCTCGGATTCACAATCGTGCTATTCCAGTGCTGACGGCTGACCTCTGTCCTTAAGGTGACATTTTCATGCTGTCCTCCATACACCACATCATCACCAGCACCTCCCCAAAGTTGATCAGCACCATCACCGCCAGACAACTCATCATGACCCTCACCACCGTACAGAAGATCATCTCCACCACGCACGGCCTGTTCATCAAACTGCTTGCTCACCACCGTATTCGATTCAAAAATTTGATCGTATTGATGCTCGTGCAGCTCAAGCGTGGTGATCCGCTGACCAATCTCAATAATTGCGCTTGATCCACCTGTCAAACGATCATTGCCTGTCCCACCATAGATCGTGTCGTTGCCAGTATCGCCATCGGCTTGATCATTGCCTTCAGCCAGTTGAATCCAATCGTCACCACTCTCCACCATCACATATTGCAGGGTATCGGTGGTTAGTCGATTGACGGCAATATATGCACCACCCACTTGGTCAGCGTACTGATCTTCGACGATACGTGTCGTTCTCAGTAAAATATGCTGTGTCGCGCCACCAGAGACCTGATCATCGCCAGAACCAGCACGAATCACATCTGCACCGGCTGCACCATCAATCACATCATTGCCAGCTCCACCATCGAGCAGATCACCTGAATCTTCAATCAACACGGCATATTGCTCAATCACCGCAGCTTGGGTGACCTCATAGGTGCGATTAATCGTTTCTTCGCGGCGATTGAGGGTCTGAATATAGTTACCTGCACCATATAAATGATCATGGTCTGCACCACCATACAGGGCATCGCCAGATCCCCCTCCAAACAACTGATCGTTGCCATCGCCACCAAATAATTGATCCTGCCCACTCCAAAACGGGGTTTCGATCAGCTGTTGGTAGGATTGCGAGCCTAATGGCTCATAGATCTTATGTTCATGAATGATAGTTTCTTCAATCCCATTCAAATCCTGATCAACAAATTCGATTTCTTCTTCAATCGTGACGCTAAAATAGGTGAGCGATGCGCTGGTTTGCTGGCTGAGGACTCCTGCTGTGGCAGACAGCACATCATTGCCGCCCTCGCCGTACAAGCGATTGTTGCCATAAGCACTCTCAAGCCGATCATCCCCTGCCATCCCAAACACATCAACAGCTCCAGTTGCCGAAGATTGTTGTCGCGTTCCGGTCAGTTGGTACTCGTCAAAAGGATAAGCAACGGTATGCTGCCATGCAGTCTGGTTGTTGAGTGATGTGATGGTCAGGGCATTTGGCTGACGATATACATCATTTTCATCAGATAAAGGTGTTGAGGTTGCCATGATGCTTCTCCATGTTGGCAAACGTTGTGATACGGTTATGCCCTCAATAAGAAGCGAGGCCTTGCTCTTGTCAATCCCTGAAATGGGCTTACGGATTATACCGAAGCTGCTTATCTGCCCCAGTCCACTGTTTTGGCATATTTTTCGGCTTTTTCGAGTCGTTTAATATTTTGTTTCTCAAGTGTAGTCAGCTTTTTTTTGACATTTTGACTACAAGGGATATACCAATCTTGCTCGGCAAAATAGACAGCCATGTCTTTATTGGCAAAGGCGTAGCCATGTCTTGCATAAATTTCGTTACGCATGATCGATAGCTCCCACGGGGAGGTTTGCAGCTCATCCCCCTTCAATACCCGTTGTGAGCCGGCATACTCTCCCACCTGCCGACCTGCTTCACAGCTGCGCTTGGCCAGCCCAAACTGCTTGGCGTCGATTTTGGGGTCTTGTGACATCCACTCACCGGTAATCCGATTGGGAAATTTGGGGTCTAATACAAAGGTGAATTTGCCATCACTGGGCTGTGTCATCGGCTCATCTGCGGTGATGCGATAAATCCCATCCTCAGCATGCACAGTGCCTTGAAATGGCCGTGTGTTGTGACCCACGACGCTATAGCCTTGGATCTGAGTTGGGGTGATCTTTTGAATAAACACGCCGATTTTTTGCTGACCAAACAATCCTGTCCATGATTGCGCATATTGCTTAAGATCATCTTGTGCGCTGGCAAACGCCGCTACACCAAGCAGACATGTGACCGACAATCCTTGTTGTATCCATGTCAACATGACTCTTCTCCAGTGGGGAAATGGTTTGACTAATTTAATTTGATTGTACGCCAAGTACCCTCTCGCCCCAAGTCTCAAATGAGGAGCCTTGATGAATTCTAGACGAATTGGATGGCTGCCTCTTGCTGCCATACTGCTGCTGTTGTGGCTCTCAGGATTAATGCTCCAGATTTGTCTGTCGTATTGGCCATGGCAAGCCGATACTGGTTTTTTGATTCTCAAGCATGATGTGGTTGAGCTGGCACACTGGCGTATCGCTTTTCAGGTGCATGTAGCGACAAGTATGCTGGTGTTGCTGGCAGGGTTTACTCAGTTTTGGTCGAGATTACGCCGTCGCTATCCACGCTGGCATCGACGTTTGGGCTATCTGTATGTGGGCAGTGTGCTCGGTTTGGCTGCCCCCACTGGCTTGATCATGGCGTTTTATGCGTCTGGCGGCTGGAGTGTGCAACTGTGCTTTGTGCTGCTCTCATTGTTGTGGTTTTTCAGTACCAGCCAAGCGCTACGCAGTGCCATCGCCAAACAGTGGCAACAGCATCAAGCATGGATGATTCGCAGCTATGCACTCACCCTTGTGGCACTGAGTTTGCGCACATGGAAGCTGGGATTATATGCGCTGGCACCATATCTTGATTGGCTAACCCCTCGGCTTATTTACCAACTCGAAGCGTGGCTCGCACTGCTGATCAACCTGTTGATTGCCGAATGGATCATCCGTCAGCAATCTACACGCCAGTATCGACCGATGAGCTAAACAGCGTTGGGGTGGGCTTGCTTGGTTACCAGTAGTTTTCCACTGCGATATTGCCCTCACCGCGCCGATTCATCACCAAGCCCCGTGCTTTGAGCGCGTTGCGTGTATCTTCCACCATTTGTGGATTACCACACAGCATCACATGGCTACGCGTCACATCAAGTGACAGCCCCACGGTGTGCTCCAATTGCCCTTGTTCAAGCAGGATTGGTAACCGCTGATGCAAACCCTCACCTGTCTCACGGGTGACAATCGGCACAAACACAAAACGTGCACCGTCATTGCCAAAATCTTGCACAATCTGTTCGATCTCAGCCACATAGGCAAGCTCAGCTCGTGTGCGCACGCTATAGGCCAAGATGATCTGCTGATACTGCTGCCACGGGGCAAAATCTTGCAAAATCGACAAAAATGGCGCAAGTCCTGTACCCGTTGCGAGCAACCAAAGATCATGTGGTGCCGGTTGTTGAAACCGCGTCAGGGTCAAAAACCCATAGGCGATTTTGTCGAGCAGCAGCGTGTCACCGACCTGCAAATGCTGTAGCCGCGACGTAAATGCGCCATCGAGCACCACAATCGAGAAAAATTCTAGCGTTTCTGCAAACGGTGAAGACACCACCGAATAGGCACGAAACACGCGCTCAATCTGACCATCTGCTGCCAAAATCTCAATGCCCAAACGCGCAAACTGCCCCGCTTCAAACCGAAAATGGGCTGGCCGTGTCAAGGTAAAACTAAACAACGTGTCACACCAGCGACGCACCGATAGGACGGTTTCACGGCTAAACTTATCTTCAGACATGTGCGATTCACCACAGCGACAGGGTGGCTCATGGTAGCATGAGCACTCCCCAAACTTGCCGAGCACGATCAAGATTATGCGCATGACCCTCCGCCAACTGGCTGTTTTTGTGGCTGTCGCTCAAGAAGGTACTGTGACTCGTGCCAGTGAGGCCGTGCAACTGACCCAAAGCGCAGCTAGTATGGCCTTGGCAGATCTGGAGGACTCGTTGGGTAGTCCATTATTTGATCGTTTGGGGAAACGGCTACAGCTCAATGAGCTAGGGCGCTATTTGTTGCCGCAAGCGTTGGAAATTTTGGGACGCTGTGAAGCCTTTGAGCAGGCGGCGCGTGGCGAGTTACAAACCATTGATTTGCGTCTGGGTTCTACCCTGACCATCAGTGATTATTTGATGCCCGATTTGATGGCTGGTTTTTTGGGGCAAGAACCGCAAGCACAGCTCAAGCTACAAGTGGGCAATACGCGGCAAATCATTGAGGCGGTCAGTCAATTTCAACTCGATTTAGGGCTGATTGAAGGCTCTTGTCATTTGCCCCAATTGCAATCGATTGCATGGCGTGAAGATGAACTGGCAATTTGTTGCGCCCCTCATCATCCACTGGCACAACTACATCGCCCTGTCACGCTCACTGATCTGGCGGATGTCGAATGGATTGTCCGTGAAGAAGGCTCTGGCACGCGTGAAGTGTTTGATAAAGTGGTGTTGCATGACCTCCCCAATGCGCAACTACGCCTGACCTTGGGTCACAACGAAGCCATTCTCAAAGTCGTGGCGGGGGGCTTGGGGGTGGGCTGTGTGTCACGTCTGGCGATTGAACCGATGCTCGCCACGCAGCAACTGGTGATGATTGCGACACCCTTTTGGAGTTTAACCCGCCCGTTTTTCTTGATTATTCATCGGCAAAAATACCAAGGGCCGGGGCTGAAAGCGTTTATTCAGTATTGTCTGCAAAATCGTTAATTTAATCTTATTGATGACCAGAGATTTATCCAGTTTTTTTAAAAATAATGCTCAAAATGAGCATTTGAGGACGTTTTTAGTGGCATTGGTCGCCTAATTTTATGACCTTTTACAAATTGGTTTATAGTCAAAATAGCACAGGGACGAGCGCGCTACACAAATCCGTAGCACTCGTTGCTCCACAATATGCGTAGGAGCAAGATAATGAAAATACCGGTACAACCGTTACCTCACGATACACACAGCTACCTCCAGCAGGTGCTTGGTTTGTTTTGCACGTCATTACAGCAGATGCTCGGGGAGCATGCGGCGAGTTTTGTCACGATGGTGAGTCAACAACTCGCCGAACAACTCAACTTACATTACCAACATGCCTTTGGTGTCGCACAGCTCAGCCGTGCTCAGCTTAAATTGGTTTTAGATGACTTTAAAACACGCATTGGCGCTGATTTTTTTATTATCGATGAACATGACTACGGCATCACCCTTGGCAATCGCCAATGTCCATTTGGGGAGTCGGTACAAAAAAATCCTGCACTGTGTCAACTCACCTCCAATTTATTGGGGATCATCAGTGCTGAGAACTTGGGCTATGCCAATGTGGTCTTGGATCAAACCATGGCAGAAGGCCATCCCATGTGTATGATTCGGATTATCTTCCTGCCACAGGAGGAGGAAGCTCATGGGCTCGAATACTTCGCCACCCCTCGGCCACTTTAGCATGCAGCAACTCCATCAATTATCGTTGGAATATCTGTCTATGCCGGTGGGGTTATGCCAAAGCAGCATATGCTGGACGTATTGCAATCCTGCACTCAAACGCCACCTGCAAGATCAGGATGATTTGGCTGGTAGTTTGGGACTATCCGCTGAGGTATGGCAGCAGGTCTGGCGCTGTATCACACGCCATCGTCAATATCATGCTTTAAATCTGGTATTACCTGCATTGCTTGCTCAATATGTACTGGTCAGCCGCCGATTGGATGATGCTGGCGAAACACCCTCTTATTTAATTGAATTTCAAAATAAATCCAACATTTTTCAACAGGTTTGGCAGCATTCTTTGGGTGCAAATCTACAGCAACAACAGCAACGTCAAGCGCTCAAAATGGCACAACAAATGCACTCTGCGCTGCACCTGTCCAATACCGACAGCCTCACCGATATTGCCAATCGTCGCGCATTTGATCAGCATTTTGCGCAGTTGTGGCAGCAAACCACGAGTATCGAAGAACCCTTATCGCTGATGCTGATTGATATTGATTTTTTAAAGATATCAATGACTGCTTGGGACATGATCATGGGGATTGGGTGCTGCATGAAGTGGCACAATGCTTGGCCTATGGGATCAATCGCAGTCAAGATTTGGTGGCACGGATTGGCGGGGAAGAGTTTGCCGTCATTTTGCCCCACACCAATTTTGAGGGTTTACAAATCGTTGCGCAGCATCTGTTGCAGCGGATTCGCACGCTTGATTTGCCCCACCCTACCGCCAAAGCGGCACCTATGGTGACAGTGTCGATTGGCGGATGTACCTTACATCAACGCCTCGCTCATCATTCCCCCAATTTGCTGCTGCGTTGTGCTGATCAGGCGTTGTATCAGGCCAAACAACACGGACGCAATCAGGCGTGTTGTGTGGCGCTATCGGATCAACTGACTTAAATTCCAGCAAGACACCTTTTTAGAGACCAAACTGACGGCGCAGCTTGGACAGTAGGGTTTTCCAACCCAAAACACCAACCGAGGTGCTCGATAAATCCGGCAATTCAGCCTGTTCGACACGTATTGCTAAGCCCGACAGCAACAAGGTTGAAACCAAACGTTGTACTTCGCTGATTGGCTCTCCAGTACGCTCAGCGAGCACATCGAGTCGACACGGTTGTTGTTGTAAAAAAGCACTCATACGCAACAATGCGCGCCGCTCTGCACCCGCAGGAGGTTGCGGCCAACTGAGTAAGCGTACCACGTCATGGGGCTGCGCAACCCGATGATAATGTGGAGATTGCCACAACAGCTGCCACAGCCATGTTTTGAGATCAACCGGACGAATACACTCTTGCACACTCAAGTCGCGGTGCGTGGTATAGGTCAACGCGGCACTGTGCGCCAAATAGACGGGGGCTTTGTTGCGGATCGGCCAACACCATTGTTTATTGGTGTCAATCAACGCCACTTCGCCTTGCGCATCCATCAATTTGATGATGCCTTGCGGACGTGCCAACTGATCAAACACACTCAAATCGGGTGTTGCAGTGTTGAGGGTTGTTTGTAGCGTTGTCACGATGGGTTGAACGCTGCTCACCACCGTGGTCGCTGGCGTCTGGCCGAGCAACTGTTGCGCGATCCATGTCACCAGTGGCGCTGCGGTGTCGATTGGCCAATACAGGGTATCTTGCTCCAGACGACCGCTGCGTGAGGCATCACGAGCAACTTTGAGCATCGGTACCGGACGTTGTGCCAGCACGTTTTGGATGCTACGTGCATCGGCAAACAGCTGATCAATCACGATGCCTTGGAGCTGTGGATCATTCACATTGACCCATTGGATCTGATAAGCCTCTGGCACACTGTGTGCCATCAGTTCTTGCAGTTTGGCTGCGGTGGCGAGACCAATGCCAACCATCGCAAGATAAAATGTGTTTGCACTCAACATGTCGCAGACCTATACACTCAAGGGTCTAGCTACCGAGTCGAATCCTTTTGCCTCAGTGTCTATATCACTCCCGTCACTCACAAACATGCTGACGGGAGCGGCTCTACGGATTAAGAGAAATCCAAACCTTTCTCAAAACTTTTCAATTCGTGACGCGCCATCGCCAGATTGGAGCGGCTCCGATCCAACACCACATACAAAAACAGCTTCTCATTGCGATCCAATGGACGAATCATGTGATACTGCTTGCCCAAAGTAATCAGAATGTCTTCAATGGTGTCATTGAGCTGCAGTGCACGAGCGACTTTGCGCTTGGCACGAATCACCTCGGTATTGCCCGCCGCGGCCAACTCTAAATCGACACCACTGCCCAAGGTCGCTAGTGCCAAGCCACTGTCACTATCGACCAATGCTGCTGCCACAAACCCATCAATTTCAGCCAGTTCTTGCAATGACAATTTTGCCATACGTTCCTCACCCATACAGACCACTTCCACAGGCCGCGATCATAAAAAAACCGACTGGCGAGCAGTCGGTTTTTTGGATCAACGCAAGGATTGACTTAACGAACGGTGAGTTGCGCCCACGACGCCACTTCAATCAGTGGCGTTGGATAAACACCTAAGAACAGCACCAACAAGGTGACCAGCAGTACCATCACACCACCGGCACGCGTACCCCAATGCCCTTCGGCATCAATCCGTGGTGTATCGGGTGGGGTCATGTACAGCACCACCATGACACGCAGGTAGTAGTACAAACCAATCCCACTGCCCACCACAATCATGCATGCCAAGAACCAGTTCATGGCTTGTACCGCTGCCAACACCACAAAGAACTTACCAATAAAGCCTGCGGTGAGTGGAATACCTGCCAAGGACAGCATCATCACGGTGAGTACTGCGGTCAGGATTGGGCGACGCCAAAACAGACCACGATAGTCCGCCAATGATTCGGCTTCATCACCATGATATGGACTCGACATCAAGGCCACTGCACCAAACGCACCCAAGGTGGTCAGCACATAAGTGACCAAATAAATGCCGACGGTGGCCAGTGACGATGTGCCCATCGACACAATCGCAATCAGCAGATAACCGAAGTGTGCAATCGAGGAGTAACCCAGCAAACGCTTGAGGTTGACCTGACGCACGGCAAGCAAGTTACCGACCACAATCGACAGCACCGCAATCGCGGTAATCAAGGTCTGGATGCCTTCCATCGCAAGGCTACCCGACACCAGCAAGAAGCGGATGGCAAGAGCCAACATCGCGACTTTACTGACGGTTGCCAAGAAGGTGGCAATCGGTGATGGCGCACCTTGATAGACATCGGGTGTCCACGCGTGAAACGGCGCGAGTGACAGCTTAAAGGCCACCGCAAAAGTGATCATCGCCACACCGAGCACCGCCAAGGGGTGATGCAAGGATTGGACGAGTGCCATACCGATTTGTTTGAAGTCCATCGAACCGGTGTAGGCATACAAAAACGCCATCCCCATCAGCATGGCAGCCGAAGCGGTTGCCGACAGCACCATATATTTGATGCCCGCCTCCAATGCTTTGCTGCGCTCATGGGTATAGGCCAGCAAACCATAGGTCGGTACCGACAGCAGCTCCAAACTAAAGAAGAAGCTGGTCAGGTTTTGGCTACAGACCATCAGCATCGCACCCGCCACGGCAATCAGCAGCAGCATGTACAATTCTTCGCGGTTGTTTTTGTAGCCTTCGATATAGGCATGCGACAGCGTACAGCACGCCAGTGCCGCCACCAGAATCAAGATCTGATAAAACAGCGCATAGGCATCGACCATAAACAAGCCACTGACCATCGCGGGGCCAGCGTCAGGTTGAGTCAACTGCACAATAATGGTGATCAGCGCCGCATTGAGGCCAACCACCGTGGTGGTGCCAATCAGCGCATGATGACGCTTGATCGACACCAACAGCATGACCAGTACCATTGTAAGGCCGACGATGATTACCGGCGCCAACGGCATGAGTCCAGATAAGGTCATGTTCATGGCTTAGTGCATCTCCGGACCGGTCATAGGACGAACTTCAGGAACTTCAAACAGCGGGAAATGATAGGAATTTCCCAACCATTGCATCGACACGCTTGAGGTATCCAAGAACACTTGCGGCCACAGACCAAGCCAGACCAACCCTGCTGCCAATACCAGTAGCATCGACAACTCACGGGCGTTGAGGTCTTTGAGTGGCTCAGTACGGCTGGCTTGTGACTCGTGCGGTGTACCAAACATGGCGCGATAGATCAGGATCAACGCATACACCCCTGCGAGCACCAAGCTTGCGGTGGCCAAGGTGGTAAACCATGGGAAGTCTTTGAATGCACCGAGCAAAATCAAGAACTCACCAATAAAGTTACCGGTGCCGGGAATCCCCGCGAGTGCCGCACAGAAAAACATCAAGAACGGTGCAAGGTAACGGAACTGCCCCCACATGCCGCCCATCAGGCGCATATCACGGGTATGCAGACGCTCGTAGATCTGACCGGCCATGATAAACAGTGCCGCAGACGACAAACCGTGTGCCAGCATTTGGATCATCAAACCTTGCAGGGTCAGCAAGTTGCCGGAGTAGATCGCCAGCAAAATAAAGCCCATGTGCGAAATACTGGTATACGCCAGCAAACGCTTGATGTCTTGTTGCTGAAACGCCAACCACGCGCCATAGAAAATCCCAATCAAGCCCAAGGTAATCGCAATCGGGGCAAACTCAGCGGACGCATGCGGGAACAGCGGAATCACAAAACGCAGCATGCCGTAGGCAGCGGTCTTGATCAAAATCCCCGCCAAATCGACCGAACCGGCGGTGGGTGCTTGTGCGTGCGCATCGGGCAACCAACCATGAAACGGCACCACCGGCAGCTTCACTGCAAAAGCAATAAAGAAACACAGCATCAGGCCGTATTCAAATTCGGCAGGTAAGTTGGTACCGAGCAAGCTCATGTAGTTAAAGGTGATCTGACCGGTTTGTGCATAGTGCAACAACACCAGTGTCAAAATCCCCACCAACATGATCAAACCAGACACTTGGGTATAGATGAAGAATTTGGTCGCCGCATACACCCGTGAACGCCCGTTGGAGCCGCTATGTCCCCACAGTGCGATCAGGAAGTAGATCGGTACCAGCATCATTTCCCAGAAGAAGAAGAACAAGAACAGGTCGATGGCTAAGAACACGCCAATCACACCGCCCAAGCTCCACAGCAGGTTCAAATGGAAGAACCCGACATGCTTCTGGATTTCACCCCACGAACAACCCACCGCCAGTACACCGAGCAGCGCGGTCAAACCGACCATGAGGAGCGACAAACCATCGAGTGCCAAATGCACACTGATGCCCAAGGCCGGAATCCATTGCAACACAAACTCAGCTTGCCAAGTTGGTGGCGTGTGTGGCGCGACCACCAATTGACTCGCACCACTGTAGTTGCCTGCCATCCACAATTGGACAGACAAAGCCAAAGTGATCAGCATCCCCACCAACGCAATCCAGCGTGGCAAGCGAATGCTGATCTTTTCAGTGATCCAACATAAAAAACCGGCGATAAACGGGATCAGGATCAGCGCAGGTAAAATCAGATTGTTTTCCATCTTAGTGCCCCATCACCTGAATCACCATCAAGGCGACCAACAGCACCACCAAACCAATCGCCATTGCACCTGCATAGCCGCGCAATGAACCGGTTTGACGGCTGGTGGTCAGACTGTTGCCCGCACGAATCACCGCAGGTAACACCCCCCAGAACCGATCAATCGGGTCACGCCCAAACAGTCGCGCAATCAACAAGAAGGGTTTGACAAACAGCAGGTCATACAAGGCATCAAAGCCCCAGCCGTCTTTCCACAAGTGGGCAAAACCAGCACCCACGGCGCTATTGCGCAGGGCAGTCACGAGTTTGCGCTCACCGGTAAACAGCAAGGCACCCAAGATCAAACCAGCAAACGCCGCGCCCATCGCCACATATTCGACAAAGTGTAGATCGTGGGCTTGACCGGCTTGTTGCAACAAATAACCCGCACTTTCAGGCAACACACCCGCCAGTGGTGGATGAATCAGTGCACCCACACCGGTGGACACCACCAAGAGCACACCCAGTGGCAGCCAGTACGACACGCCTTTGATCGGATGCGCAGGGGTTTTTTCTTCACCATGAAACACGATCCAAATCAAACGGAAGGTGTACATCGAGGTCATCAGCGCGCCAACAATCCCTGCCCAGAACAGCTCAGGGTGACCATTTGCCCAAACTTCCCACAAGATTTGATCTTTGGAATAAAAGCCAACGGTGACAAACGGCAAGGCTGCCAGTGCACCACCGCCCACCAAGAAACAGGCATACACAAACGGGATTTTTTTCCACAAGCCGCCCATCTTGAAGATGTTTTGCTCGTGGTGTACCGCCAAAATCACCGCACCCGACGACAAGAACAACAACGCTTTAAAGAACGCGTGAGTCATCAAGTGGAAAATCGCCGCTTGCCATGCACCCGCGCCCAAGGCCAAGAACATGTAGCCGATCTGACTCATGGTCGAATAAGCAAGCACACGCTTGATGTCGGTTTGCACCATCGCAGAGAAACCGGCGAGCACCAAGGTGACTGCACCGATCTGACCCACCAGCAGCAATACATCGGGCGACAAGATAAACACCGGATGCAAACGGGCAATCAGATAGACACCTGCGGTGACCATGGTCGCCGCGTGGATCAACGCCGACACCGGCGTCGGGCCTGCCATCGCATCGGCCAACCATGTTTGCAGCGGCAACTGGGCTGATTTACCCACTGCACCACCGAGCAACATCAAGGCTGCCAAGGTGACGGTGGTACTGCCAGATTCCAAGACTTGAGGTGCACGGATGACAATCTCATAGATGTCGAGTGTGCCCATCTCGCGAAACAGCAAGAACAACCCAATCGCCAAAAACACATCACCCACACGGGTGACGGTAAAGGCTTTGAGCGCGGCTTGACCATTGGCACGATCTTGATAATAAAAGCCGATCAGCAAGTAGGAACAAATCCCCACCCCTTCCCAACCGAGATACAACAGCACCAAGTTGTCGCCGAGGACGAGCAGCAACATGCTCGCCACGAACAAGTTCATGTACGAGAAAAACCGCGCGTAGCCAAATTGATCGCCACGCATATACCACGAGGCAAACAAATGAATGAAAAAGCCCACACCAGTGATCACACCAGTCATGGTCAATGACAGGCCATCGAGTTGTAGGCCAAAGCTCGGTGCAAACTCACCAATCTGCATCCATGTCCACAGCACTTGGTGGTAGTAACCACCCGCTTGTGTGTTATTGAGAAAATCAATCCCGACATACAAGGCGGTCAGGGCGGATAAGCCCATTGAACCGACCCCAATGACTGCAGCTACATTTTCAGACAGGCGATCACGCAAGCTTGCCAGCAGCAAAAAGCCAATCAGCGGAAATACGAACGTTAGAAATAATAGGCTCATCCGCGCATCTCACTAGCTGCATCGATGTCCAGATGCTGGAAGCGATGATAAAACTGAAGCACGATCGCCAAACCAATACACGCCTCGGCAGCGGCAAGGGTCAAAATCAAGATAAACATGACTTGACCATCGGGCTGCACCCACGCACTGCCTGCGGTGACGAATGCCAACGCGGCGGCATTCATCATGATTTCAAGGCTCATCAACATAAACATCAGGTTACGACGTGCCATCACGCCATAAAAGCCCATCGCAAACAGCAATGATGCGACGATCAGGCCATGCTCCATCGGAATACTGGCGATCATGATTCCACCTCGCCTTGTTCTTCATTGAGTGGACGTTTACCCAAATGGAAGGCGGCGACCAAGGCTGCAAGGAGCAAAAATGCAGCGACTTCCACCAACAACAAATAAGGGCCAAACAGCGACATGGATACCGCTTTGGCATCCACAGTTTGGGTGCCTAGCGCCAACTCACCATTGGTGCCAGCATTGATCATCCAGATCATCATCAAGCCGAGGATAAAGCTGAGCGCCGCAGGCACTGCCCACACCTCCGCTTTAAACCATTGTCCTTCTTGCTCTTGGGTGTTGCCAAGGTTGAGCATCATCACCACAAACACGAACAACACCAA
>CALFYA010000009.1 GCA_937952925.1 uncultured Moraxellaceae bacterium | reverse complement strand
GCTGCGCCTTGTATCGTCTAAAAAATCGTCTATGTCGCGACCACGACTGAAACGTTAACAGACCCTAATGCATCTCATCTTTATACACAAACTTCGGCATTTCCCAATGATTGCGCATCGCCAGCAGGCGAAATAAAAACCCGCTAAATAATGAAATCAGGATATTTTGATCATCGGCCAAACCGATTTGGCGACCAAGCAAATAACAACACGCGGTTGCCATCGCCACGCTTGCATATAGCTCTTTTTGAAACACCAGCGGCACATCGTTACACAGCGTATCGCGTAAAATTCCACCACATACGCCCGTCATGATGCCACAGACGACTGCAATGACACCGCCATGCCCCACACTCAAGGCAATTTGGCAGCCAATCAAGGTAAAGGCAACCAATCCAATCGCATCAAGCACCAAAAACAGCGATTTGAGGTGTTTCATGAGCGGAGCAATAAACACCGTGACGAGAGCAGCTGACGCGCAAAGCACCAAATATTCGGGATGTTTGACCCATGTGAGGGGATAATGCCCCAAGAGCACATCACGCACCGAACCCCCACCAAGTGCAGTGACGCAAGCGATCAGCACCACACCAAACCAGTCCATACTACGGCGGCCTGCCGACAATGCGCCTGTCATCGCTTCTGCTGTAATGGCAATGATATACAGGACAGTCAGCAACATCTCACGCTCACAAAACGCCGATCAGAACGGGCGGCGAGTCTGCGCAAAATGGAAAGCAAAGTCAATGTAAGGCGTATGACTGGATTGGACATAGATAGCGGGCAGATTGTCGAACTCGGTAGCACAATGATGGGAGTCAGACATCATTGGCTACCATGTTCGCAGTTTGATTCTAGTGCACACAGAACGTGCTGTAAAAATGTCATTTAAAGTGATGATTAAACAGCCCCTAGACAGTCATGCTGTGCCACGCGGTTTGCACTTGGTCGGCGAAAGTCGCCGCACGCGGCTGACCATCTTGCCCCACCAACAGATAATGCGCAGGATTAAAGCGCATAATCCGTGCACGGTATTCGGCATTAAAACCAGGGTACAGCGTATTGTTACGACCGTTTGGACTCAAATACCAGTTGGCACAACCAGACTTCCACACGGTATGCTCACTGCGCCGATCCATCTGCTGTACAAACGCCGCTTCTGCTTCAGGACGTACCACCATATATTTGATGTGGCGCTGTTTGGCCAGCTCAATCCCTTGCAGCACATAATCGATTTGTGCCTCAGCATAGGCGATCACTGAGGTATGCCCCGGCCCTGTAAACGGCCCCACCAAGAAATACAAATTGGGAAAATTCTGGGCTGAAATGCCATTGAAGGCTTCTGCACCATCGCGCCATTGCTCATTGAGCGACGCCCCTTGCAAACCGATCACCTCAAACGGTGCACCAGTATGACGCACCTGATAACCGGTTGCCAAAATGATCACATCATACGGATGTTCGACGCCATCTTTGCCCAAAATCCCATGGGCGGTGAGCTGCTCAATCCCCCCGTCGATTAGGCTGACATTGGGCTTTTGCAAGGTGTTATACCACTCGCTCGACACCAACACCCGCTTACAGCCGAATTTGTAGTTTGGGGTCAGTTTTTGGCGCAATACCGGATCTTTGACTTTACGCTGCAAATAGTTACGGGCGATTTTTTCGGGATGCGATTTGAACGCATCATATTTGAGTACCAAAAACGGTGCGGTTACCTCATTAAACCAATAATTGCCCAAACGTGCTGCTTTCATCAGTGCAGGCACACGCTGATTGAGCTGCTGCTCACGCGCAGTCACGGCACGGTCAGGGCGCGGCATAATCCAGTTGGGGGTACGTTGATAGACCGTCAATTGTGCGACACGATCCACAATGGCCGGAGCAACTTGGATCGCCGATGCGCCTGTCCCAATCAATGCCACTCGTTTGCCGGTCAAATCTACCGAATGATCCCACGCGGCCGTGTGCATGATTTTGCCGCTAAAGCGCGCTTGCCCAGTCAACTGAGGGATTGCCGGTGCTGAAAACGGCCCTGTGGCGGCCACCACATGTTTGGCACGCACCACCTCACCAGTTGACAGCGTCAACTGCCACTGTCCTGCATCGGCATCAAACCGTGCTCCCTGTACCGCACAATTGAACTGAATATGTGGATAGATGCCATATTTGTCGGCACAGTGGCGGATGTACTGATAAATCTCGCCCTGATTAGCATACAGATGCGACCAGCGAGCTGACGGCTCAAACGAATAAGAGTACAACTGCGATTTGATATCACATGCACAACCGGGGTAAGTATTGTCGCGCCATGTACCTCCCACATCATGACCTTTTTCAAATAATTTAAAGTGGTGAATCCCCGCTTGCTTGAGACGAATCCCCATACCCAGTCCCGAAAATCCCGTGCCAATAATGGCGACTTCAAGCACGGTGTCTGGGCTGTTGGTTGTTGTTGTATTGAGCGCTAGGGGTGCATTCATGGCGAAATCCTCAGGTGGGAACATTGCACAGTCTTTATTGGAATATATATTCCAATTAAATTCAACCAAAGTCAAAAAGATTAAATTAATAATATTCATATACTTAAAATTTATACAGAATATTTATTCCAATAAAAACAAAATAACCTCAGATTTTTGCAAAAAAACACACGGCAAATGAACCACGGTTTTTACAATCAATCTGCATCAATCTGATTGATCGACCGAAAACAACCACCTCGTTTAAGGATACGACGATGACTGTTGCCCGCCGATTCAATGAAACCATCCAATTGGCCACCATTAGTTTTGCTGCCCTGTATGCCACTGCCGCCCTGATTGGGGTATTGAGTCTCAATCAACAGATCCTGTTGATGTTGACAGCATTTTTAGGTTTTGTATTGTCATTGCTGTTGTTGATGTGGCTGCTTGCGCGGTATGCCCAGCACGTGTTTCACCGATTGGGCTGTGATGAACATGCCCTGACCCAAGCCCGCAAGCGGATCTGGCTGTTTAGCCTTGTGCTTGGTGTATGCAGTATTGTATTGGCGTGGATCATCGGGTTTCGTCATTTGGTCTAGTGACGAAAAACCCTCCAACTTGATGGCCGATTCCTGTATATACTCTGCTAAGCCTCGCTGAGGCTACACTGATCACTACAATGCCGTTGCAGGATGCTTTGCAGATGTCCCCACAATTTCGACGCCTTACTCCGTTGTGCCTAAGCTTGAGTCTGTTACTTGCTGCGTGTGGTGGCGATGGTGCAGGAGCACCGAGTGCGAGTAACCCCAACACGACACCCTCCGAGATTACCCGTAAAATTACGGTGGTACCTTCACTTGGTCAAATTCGCCAAGCTGATGTGATTGTGACTCAACTCAGCACCGGCAAAGAAATTGCCCGTGAGGTCACCGGCACCAGCGGGATTATCATTTTTGATAAAATCCCATCCAATGTGGGGATCATCAAAATCGAGGTTCGGGCGACCGCCAATAGTGTGTATTTTGATGAAGCACTCAATCAATTTGTGCCCTTTCAAGGCAGCATGCACACCATTTTCAACCTGATTGATGATACCAGTGTGGCGATCACGCCTTGGACAGAAGCCGCTTATCAATATGCTTTGACTTTATCCAAAAACAAAACCCCAACCCTCGCGCAGCTGACCACTGCATTTGATACCTTTGCCAAACAAGCAGGCACTCCCATTTTGCACAATCCACCCACCATGGTGGATGATCAAACAGATTTGGCCAAACTCACTGCCGTACAAGGCGATGCTTATGCTTTGTCACTCGCGACATTGGCCTACCAAGCCCGTCAGACCCTTGGGAATACCGAGCCAACCCCTGCTCTACAAGTGCTGCGGGCATTTTCGCTAGATGCTGTCGATGGCAAAATTGATGGGCAGGGCGCAACTGGCGCTTTGGCAAATCTACCCTATCAAAGTAGTGGTTTTTTTGATGAATATAGCAATCAAATCAATCGATTAATTGCAAACTTCAAACTCTCAGACAACCTGCGCACCGTCTTACAACCCAAAGCCCCCGAACTGCCGCCGGTCGCCACAGATCCCAGTCTTCAGGTGCTTGGTGATAGCGCAATCACTGAATTTCAGCCCGTCAGCAAAACCACTGCGCTTGAAGGAACCGATGTGGTGTACCGTTGGCTTGATGCCAACAATGGCTTTATCGCGGTGTATATCCAAGAAAATGGCAAAATTCGCCAAATCAATTTTAGCCCAACACCCAACAAAGCCTATCAATGCTTTGATGTCGGTTGCGCTGGCGTCACCGTCACCAATGGCGGGCGACAAA
>CALFYA010000008.1 GCA_937952925.1 uncultured Moraxellaceae bacterium | reverse complement strand
CAGACGTGTGCTCTTCCGATCTGTGTCTGAGCCGCATGCAGCCTCTGATGTGGCGGCGATCAAAACCACTGCCAAAAAAGACGGCGATGATTATGTCATCAATGGCAGCAAGATGTGGATCACCAACTCGCTACAAGCTGACTTTTTGTGTTTGCTGGCTAACACCTCAGACGGTAGCCCACACCACAACAAGTCGTTGATCATCGTGCCCACCAACACGGCTGGCATTTCGTTTTCTGAGCCACTCGACAAACTTGGCATGCGCTCAAGTGAAACGGCACAAATCTTTTTGGATAATGTGCGCGTGCCACAGCGCTATTTGATTGGTGAAGAAGGCGCAGGCTTTCGCATGCAGATGATGCAGTTTCAGGAAGAACGCCTGTGGATTGCCGCGATGTGCTTGGGTGCGATGCAAGATTGTCTGGATAAAACCATTGCGTACTGCCGTGACCGCAGCACCTTTGGTCAACCGTTGATCAATAATCAAGTGGTGCATTTTCGTTTGGCTGAACTGCAAAGTGAAATCGAAGCGCTACGCGCACTGATTTATCACGGTTGTGAGGTGCATATTTCGGGCGATGATGCTACCAAGCTGGCATCGATGGCCAAGCTCAAAGCCGGTCGCCTGACCAGAATTGTCGCCGATAGCTGTTTGCAGTATTGGGGCGGGATGGGCTTTATGTGGGATAACCCTGCGTCGCAGTTGTACCGCGATGGGCGTTTGCATTCGATTGGTGGGGGGGCAGATGAAATCATGCTCGGCATTATTGCCAAGCTGATGCAGATTGCACCCAAAAAGTCGGGTTAATCCCCTCACCCCAACCCTCTCCGCCAAGGAGAGGGGGTTTAACAAGGATTCATGATGTTTGGTTTAGATGTTGCTCAAACCTTGAGCCTGCGCCAAGACGGCGCGATGTTGCACCTCACCCTCAATCGTCCTGATGTGCGCAATGCGATGAGCGAGCAGATGGTCACCGAGCTGTGCACGGTCTTTCGTCACATTGCCGATGATGTGAGCATCCGTGCGGTGATCCTGCGCGGCGCAGGCGGGCATTTTTGTGCAGGTGGTGACATCAAAGACATGGCGGGTCTGCGCATGCAAGCTGCTGCCGAAGGCTCGATGAATGCGTATGTGCGCTTTAATCGTGGCTTTGGCACCTTGATTGAGTTGGTCAATCACGCGCCCCAAGTGGTGGTTGCAGTGCTCGAAGGCGCGGTGCTTGGTGGTGGTTTTGGTTTGGCCTGCGTGTCGGATCTGGCAATTTGCCATGAAAACGCACAGTTTGGTCTACCCGAAACCGGTCTGGGGGTGTTGCCTGCGCAAATCGCGCCATTTGTGGTGCAACGCATTGGCCTGACCCAAGCGCGCCGCTTGGCTTTGCTGGGCAATCGCTTCAATGGGCAAGAAGCCTATCGGATTGGTTTGGTGCATCAAGTGCTCGGCAGTGATGACGCCGTTGAGCAAGCCTTGCATGATGCCATTGCACAAATCCGCCGTACCGCACCGCTCGCCACGCGCAACACCAAAGCCTTGTTGCACCGCAGTGCCGGACATCCACCACTCACCGCATTGCTCGATCAGGCTGCGGTCGATTTTGCGCAAGCGGTCGGCAGTGCGGAAGGTATGGAAGGCACAATGGCCTTTGTACAAAAACGTTTACCCACTTGGGCGCAGTGAATATTTATATATATAAATATTCAAGATGGAGAAAGCCATGTTTTCAAAAGTATTAGTCGCCAACCGTGGTGAAATTGCCGTCCGTGTGATGAAAAGCGCCAAGGCTCTGGGCTATCAAACCGTCGCGGTGTATTCCGAAGCCGATGCCGATGCGCTGCATGTGCAATACGCCGATGAAGCGGTGTGTATTGGTGCTGCCAAAGTGTCCGATTCGTATTTGCGGATTGATCATATTTTAGATGCAGCCAAACGTACTGGCGCAGATGCGATCCACCCTGGTTATGGCTTTTTGTCTGAAAACGCCGAGTTTGCACTGGCTTGTCAGGCCGCAGGCATTACGTTTATTGGCCCCACCCCACACGCCATCGAATTGATGGGCAGCAAACGCTTATCCAAAATCGCCATGATCAAGGCTGGTGTGCCGTGTATCCCCGGCTATGAAGGCAGCGAGCAGAGCCTTGAGCACTTGCTGGCACAAGGTGAGCAGATTGGCTTTCCGCTGATGGTCAAAGCGTCTGCCGGTGGTGGTGGTCGCGGTATGCGTTTGGTGCATCATGCCGATGATTTGCCCGCAGCGCTCGCCACCGCACGCTCCGAAGCCGAAAACGCTTTTGGTTCGGGTGAGTTGATTTTGGAACGTGCGGTGATCGCACCGCGTCACGTCGAAGTGCAAGTGTTTGGCGATACGCATGGCAATGTGGTGTATTTGTTTGAACGCGACTGCTCGATCCAACGCCGTCACCAGAAGGTGGTCGAAGAAGCGCCCTGCCCTGTCATGACCCCAGAATTGCGTCAACGTATGGGTGAAGCTGCGGTAGCGGCTGCTCAGTCTTGCCAATATGTCGGTGCAGGGACGGTTGAATTTTTGCTCGACAGTCACGGCGAGTTTTATTTCTTGGAAATGAATACGCGCTTGCAAGTCGAGCACCCTGTCACCGAATT
>CALFYA010000007.1 GCA_937952925.1 uncultured Moraxellaceae bacterium | reverse complement strand
TCAACCAGATACGCCGCTTCTCTTCAACTCAAACACCAGATTCAGTTATAGCTCCTCTGCGGCCAGCAGATCACTTTTATCACCATTACAGCCACTGTGTGCCACCACAAAATTAAGTGCGGTATCTCGTGGGTAGCGTGACCACGGGATAAAGTGATCCACCGCACTACCCTTCTCTTGCAGCTTGCCCTCGCAGAAAAAACACCGATGGTTTTGGATTGGCTTTAAGATCTTTTCAACTTGCGCTAATGCGGCGCGTGACGTGCCAAACAAAAATGCTTCCAAGTCATGCTGCTCACCCAGCATGACTTGGTTGACGGCAACTTTTTGGATAAAGCCAATCCACTTTTGCCGCACCAACTGCTGGATGATGCCTTGAAACTGTCTGAGGCAATACATTGCACCTTGCTGCAAGATCAACTGGCCTTGTTGCACTTTGGGCTGATAAATAAACGGTATGTGTTGACCATTGATGTTTTGCAGATACTGAATTGGCATTTTTTTGAGGGTATCGCCGACCTGTCGTACTGTCTGGCTCCACTGGGGGTGCATTCTGGCTTGGGCTAAGGTGTGACATCCCGCTGCCCGTAACGCCAACACACTGTTGATGATAGCGGCTTGTTTACTGGTGTTTTGCCAAAAGATGCCTTGGTCGGCTTGTTCAGGCAGATAGGGCAAAGTCTGCTGCCAATACAGCTCAATGGTTTTTTCAGCCAGTGTGCGAATTGGGATCGCTAAGCTCTCCCCATTGTCCTGCCCCATTTCAACCGACAATTCAGTGATCGCCAGCAACAGGGCAAATTTATAGGTGGAGGTGAAGCTCGAATCGTTCAGTAACTGTTGGATGCGCTGTAAAAACTGCAATTGCTCTTGAGCACTGGGGATGGAGCAATGCGTGCCAATCATCAAGATTTTTTGCTCCAGTAGTCCGCTTTGTCTGCAATCACCCAGCGCACGCCACCACGCGGATCTGTCATATCACCGTGAAACCGTGGGATGAGGTGAATATGCAAATGTGGCACGGTTTGCCCCGCAGCTGCACCGTCGTTGATTCCGATGTTCCAACCGTCAGGTGACAACTCTTCGGTCAGTTGCTGTTTTGCCCAATCCAGTAAGGCGAGCAAATCTTCACGTTCAGACGTGGTCAGCTCAAAAAAAGACCCGATGTGCCGGTGCGGAATAATCAGGGTGTGCCCCGCTGAGACTGGAAAGCCATCACGAATCACCACACCACTTTGGTTGCGATGCACAATCCGTGTGGCTGGTAAGGTGCAAAACGGACATTGTTGTGCGGTCATCTTGTATCACTCCATTGATCCTTGTTTAATTTCATCTGTCTATGTTGTTGAACAGACAATATTTTCAAAACGCTTAGGCAAAAATTTACTCGAAAACTTCAGACCTCACATAGATTTTGGCCGGATACATTACTCTCTATTACTTTGCATGCATACCAACAGGTTGCTTGGTCATCTTTTTGATCCATTACAATCAGGCAATGTCGTTAACACAATTTGTGCAACAGCTGCTGCACAAATTCAATCTCAGGCCATACTTTTAAAAAAGCTGAAATCAATTGGGCAACAACCTGTTGCCCAATTGATGTGCGGCAGTACATGCATGTGCTGACCGGTTTTTCACGATTTGAAGGATAGCGTACTGTTGCAAATTAGGAGCAGACAACTTCTCACAAACCCTGTTTCAGTTGCACCCTCACAAATCGCCCCAACACGAACAGCAATTGAAGTCATACGTTGCTACCAATCACATCCGTCAGCCACAAATCTGAGAGCTGGTACTCTTCATCAAGCCACTGCTGATACTCAGATCGCTGCAAGGTATTCAATGTCGTTGCGCCATCGTTGGTGAGCTTTGCCACAATAATGTTTTCCACGTCAAAACAATCGACCATATGCGGTGACTGTGTTGCGATAAAAATTTGATGCTGATGGGATAAGCGCTTGAGACCTGCGGCAACCAAGGTAATTGCATGGGGATGTAAGCCCAACTCAGGCTCATCTAAAAACAACACATCAGGCAACATGTCACTCGGCAAATTGATCAAGGTCAATAAGCTAAACAAACGCAACGAACCATCAGAGGTCAGATGTGCACCAAAGGATTTATGACTTGCTCGACCACGCCAGCGCAAGGCAACCTTTCCATGGATCGGCTCCAACACAAATTCAGCAAAGGTAGGAAGTACCCGTTGAATTTGTCGCACGATCAACTGATAGCGTTTGGCATCGCTGTGCTGCAAGCGATACAAGATCGCTGCTAGATTGCCCCCATCGTCACGTAGCCAAGCACAATCCTCGATGTCCCATGGCTTTTTGATATAGGCATTTTCGGAGGTATCGTGAAACTGATAGGTGGCACAGCGCTGTAGCAGATTGACGATCAATGCGGATGAATGGTCAACACGTCCTTTTTCTGCTGAGGCCAGTACCAACTGTGACTCACGTGCGGGCATAGGTAACTCGTGCCAAGGCGGTAGATCCGACTGATCTGGTACAAACCGCACCGCTTCTCGACTCAAGTACAAGCTGTCTTGGGCAGGGTTATAAGACAGCTCAAACGTGTAATCATGCCTCCTCCCCTGCTCGCTTTGGATCTGGATGTTTGCCTGAATCTGAGGTGTTTGCTTCGCACCCATAAACAACTGATCATCGCCACCACCGTGACGCAGCACAAATTCTTGTAGTCGCTGCCCACGAAGCATCGAACCCACTAAGCTAAAAAACCGGATCAAGGTCGATTTACCAGCACCATTTGAACCAATCAGTACGCTGAGCTGTGGCAACTGTAGCTGCTCAATGTGTGCCAGACTACGAAATCCTTGAATCGTAATCGCACTGATTCTCCCACTGCGCTCAGGCTGGTGTTGCTGGACGTTCATACCGAGATCCTCACTGATCTCACGATCATAACGCCAAACCGGATTCGGATCGAATTGCTATCTGCCAGCACTCTTCACATGCTACACAACAAACACTCCTTGTTTATGGTATTTATAATACACACGATATATATCGTATTTTGAAAAAACACGTGATATACGATATAAACGACGTCTGGGGCATCTAAAGGTAGCGTAAATCCATGATTATTTTGATTGGTGGTGAGAAAGGCGGTACAGGCAAATCAACCATTGCCAAGAATCTTGCCACTTATTGGCAAGCTCAACACAAGGATATCCTTGCCGTAGACACCGACCCCCAAGCAACTTTCTACAATTGGTGCGAACGACGCAAGACCAGCTCACATCCCCCGATCCTGTGTACCAAGCTCACTGGTGGCAAAATTGCAGGTGAGATTCAAAGTCTCTCTAAACGATACGGGCTGCTGATTATTGATGCAGGTGGACAAGACTCCAAGGCACTACGTGCGGCAATGACCGTTGCGACTCACCTCTTGATACCGGCACAGCCATCCTTTAGCGATTTGGAAACCTTAGTCCACATGTCCAATATTGTGGACGATGTACAGCCTTACAATCCCAATTTAATCGTGCGCTCCATCATCACCCGTTGCCCCACACTCCCAAGTCAGTTTAACGACATCTTAGGTGCTAAGGACTACAGCATCTCGATTGGGATTCAACCGCTCAATGCCATCAGCAGTCAGCGAGCTGCTTATAACGCCTTCGATCACGAAGGCTCTACGGCCTATGAATCTGGTAACGACAAGGCACGTCAAGAAATCGAAGAAATCGCGACCGAAATGACAGGGCTTGTGCCATGAGTAAGTTTGCCAACCTCCCCAAAAAAGACGCCAGCAACTTTATTGAAGCTGCGCGTGGTCAACAAGAAGAAGCTCCTAAGCGTGGCAGACCTGCAACAGGGGTAACCAAGGAGCGTCGTAATATCTCATTTAGCATCACCACACGTGAACGGTTAGATGCAGCACAAAAGCGCCTTGCAGTGCAGACGCTCAATCTAGATGACGTTGGGGTCAGCGACCTCACGCATTCTGCAATTATTGAGGCTGCTATTTTCGCATTTGAGCAACTCTCCGATGAGGAGCAAATTGCAGCACTACGAAAAACACTGCACATCTAATACATATTTTATTTATCATACACACGCTATTTACCGTAAATAGCGTGCGCCTAGCTGAGAAACTCAAACCAATTTTTAATGTCCCCATTATTCAACATCTCTTTGATTCTGTTTTCAAAATCTTGTTTTGACTCTCCAGCATATGCATATTGATGACCAAATGCCGGATTGATCAGCACCTGAGCAACCTCTTTAGGTGTCGGTTTGCGTGCAATACCTTGAACTGTTTTGAGCTTTCTATTTGGTTTTTTGGTGTCGTCTTTGGAGCTAATCTCAAACTCATAACCGATGGTGGCACGGCCTTGAAGCACTCGACTAAATGTAATATCAAGGTCGGTTTGATCATTGATTTGTGCTACAGCAGGGTCAAGGACACGAGCCTTTAAGTTATCTGGACGATCGTAAGCCGGACTGTCTGCCTCAAGGCACTCACGCAGTTCTTGGATGGAAAGGTAACGTTTTTTAGGCGATTTGAATTGACGCAGCACCTCATAGAGCCGGATGGCATAGACACTCGATAATTTCCGGATATTAGACACTTTGTAACTGGTAAACGATTTCTCCACTTGAGAAATACAGGCAATGATCATCTCATCGAAGCGTAGTCGAATCACACCAATACTTTCGATGTAGATCGATGCGCTCACCCAGTTCGCCAAATAGGTCGCCCGCAAACCTGTTTTGGTATCACGCCCCTTGAGCTTAATTTTTCGATCAATCAGCTCTCGGGCAGCAATACGCATTTGTTTATACGCAGTATCGATATCCACGTTGAACAGCTCGGCGTAATTGTCGGCACGAATCTCGATCCATGACTCAATTGTTAGGGGTGCAGCATGATCTCTTGACCATGCAATCGCCATAGACACAATTCGCTGTTCTGCCAGCGTCAAACCGTGGGCAGACTCAATCATGTTGTTTGATTTTACTACGATTGATGTGTCTTTTACGCTGGAATCAATCATCATCGCCTACAAATGGTGAAGTTGTAGGGAGATTATGCACTGTTTGTAGGGAGTTGATGGACTGTTTGTAGGGAGTTGATGGACTGTTTGTAGGGAGTTGATGGACTGTTTGTAG
>CALFYA010000006.1 GCA_937952925.1 uncultured Moraxellaceae bacterium | reverse complement strand
ATCCAAATGGCAAAGGATCAGGGGACAGATGTGTTCTTGCTGTTGTCCTCGATGCAAAACTCACTGAGGAAATCGACTCAAAAATAACTTGAATTTTGATGGGTTGATCAAAAAATTGGTGTTATAACGGTACTATTATAGTTCAAAAATGGTGCTTTTTTGGTACCAGTATTGATCCTTTTATGATCTAGCATTTTTCAACCGATTCCGTAGGTCTTCATTTTGGATAAGTCAAAAGACGTGACTTGTATTTGCGTACTTCATACAGCTTGGCCATCGATGAGCCGTAAATGTCGTATAGGTTGCAGGCTGATTTGTGAGGTACAACTGGATGATGTAGACATGATGAAAATAGCGTCATCAGGAGATGTCAGCCTCAAGATATCTCGTCAATAAATCTGGTGTTGTATGAGCACCATTTTAGATCAAAAACGGTGCTTTTTTGGTACCAATATTGATCCTTTAATGACCCTTTTTAGCTTGCTCTGCCATTTGTAAGATTGCCCAGCGAATAAAGTTGAGCTTACTTCGGCCAGTCAAGCGAGCTGCTTCATCCAAGATGCCATACTCATGTTCATTAAAAGGTACACGAATCGATTTGTAGTCACGGCTTGCGTTGGGATCGATTTCTTGGACAGTCGGAGGGACATCAATCACACCCTCAGCGCCAGCAGCGAAGGCTGCCACCTTTTGAGCCAAATCTTCAGGTGTGGGAGCGGTTGGATTTTCGATAGGAGTGCGACGCTTTACCATACAAACAACTCCCCAACCAATTGGTTGACCTCTTCACGCGCTTTAGGGTTGTCAAATTCCAAAACGCCTTTACCATCACTCATGGCGTCACGATAAACCTTGCGGTCACAGATGATGGTGTTGAGCAGGGCGATCTCAGGATAGTCCTGTAGGTATTCGCGAGCTTCAGCTGCTTCTTGAATTTGTGGGTTGGTGGGCGTCATGGTGAGTAATGCACGTACCTTGAGCGTTGGATTGAGATCTTTGGCTTGTGTCATCACCTCTTGCAAATGGGGCAAGGTGTCTAAGTCAGGCTGAGAGGGTCGAAAGGGTATGAGTAAAATATTAGCAGCGGTCATGCCGGTGCGTAGCTCGCGACTGTCACGACCAGCAGCATCGACAATTACATATTCGTAGCGTTGTGCCAAATCAATCAAGGTGTCACGGATGTTATCGTATTTCTGGACACAGTGGACTTTGGGGAGTGTATCGTGTGCAGCACGATCTTCTGCCCAACGTGCAGCGGTAGACTGACGGTCTGCATCGACCAACACCACATCCTTGCCAGCGATCGCTAACGCGGTACAAATATTGACTGCCGTAGTGGATTTGCCGCAGCCGCCTTTTTGGCTCCCAACCAGTACTATCATGGTGCTAAACCGGATCATTATTGGTACCAAAATAGTGTCATGGTTGTACCGGATACACAAGCTGACGTGGATAAAATCTGGTGCATATTTTGGTGGGGTATCGGATGATTTGAAGTGAAAAGCGCTCCAAACCGATCCTTAGAATTTATCGAGTACTGCCGTTTGAAACCACAAGGGTACGGCATCAACTTTGAGTTCTAGGGTTTCCCCGTCTGTAATTTCAGCGAGTAGTACAGAGTCATCGTCTGCGGAGTTGTCAAAAACATAGGCGCGATCACTATAGGTGATCGCATCCATCAAGAGATCCAGCGAGCGATAGTACCGCTCAATCACCTTTTGAGAGGGGACAGGATGTCCGCCGGTTCGTACACGATAAGCAACGCGAGAGATGTTGATTTCTGGATCGACTGTAGCAACGAAATACAGGTAGGTTCTAAAGCCCTGTTGTTGAGCCTCTTGCAAAAATTCTACTTTGCTTTGGTGAGACATGACGGTTTCAAAGGTAAATGAAATCCGCTTGGTCAACAGGTGATGTCGTAAAAAATCGACCAGTACAGAGGCAATATACGAGTTGATATCAAGCTGGTTAAAACATAAGGTCTGGCCGGTGACTTGGATCAGGTCAATCTGATCAAGCAACTGGTTTTTTGCTAAAAATTTCGATTGTCGAAAAAAGGCCAGCACATCGTCTACATTGACCCCATAAGGAGATAGATCAAACTGTGCTGTGAGCTTAATTTGCTTTTCGATGTCGTCTGCGTTGAGGTAGACGCCGAGCAAGTATTCGGGAATTGCATCTTTGATGGTGCTCTTGCCTGATCCATTTGGACCCGCAAACATGCGTAGACGCGGGGTTTTGCTGGGATTCATGCAGTGCGACGACGGCTAATTTTCTGACCACACACGACTGGCACAGGAGCGGAGATCTGTTTGCGTACTTGAGTGGTGCCATCGGGTGCAACTTCGACCAGTTGATTTTGGCGAGCAACAAGGACGCTATGACCGCTACGCAGTGCATTTTGACGTGCAGCACGCAATGCTACACGGGCGCGTTCGGGGATGTGGTTTTCTTGGGCTTGAACGGTATCTTCAGTGGTCATTGACACAGCTCCGTAGATGTTTTTTGATCATAGCAAGCTTTGCTTGGAGTGTCATGTGAAGCTATTTGATATTGTAGTTTCCTAGAGTCTGTTGACGTTTTAGCACAAAATATTGAAATTAAATGACAAACTCGGAG
>CALFYA010000005.1 GCA_937952925.1 uncultured Moraxellaceae bacterium | reverse complement strand
CTGTGCTTGTAAGCGACTTGCACACGGATTCTTGGCAGCTTCAGCCTTTTTTAGCCAAGCTAGACCCTGTCGGGTCTGTGGTGTTGTGCCCTGACCTGCAATTTGCATCAAACCTACCAAGCATTGTGCCTCACTATGGCCTGCTTGGGCAGCTTGATAAAACGCATCATAAGCGTGTTTATAGGATTGGTTTGCGTAAGCTTCTAGACCTTGATCAATCCAGACGAGTGGTTCTGCGTAGACTTGTTGACATAAGATGGTCAGAAATGCTGCTGCGATTCTTTTCATGTGCGTATCCAAAAAATCTAAAAGATTCATCAATTAATGCACTGACGCGCACACTAGACCGCTTGCCAGTCGTCGAGTGCGACCACCCGTGTATTCCAAATCGGTTCTTGTTCTTCCCATGCCAAAAACTGCTGCATCAGCTGGCGTGAGACCGGCTGTGGGTTGGTGATCAATAGACGCAGCATTTGCATCACGCGACCATGAGTAAATACCAAGATGGTTTGGTCAGGATATTGCTCATCACGCATGTAGCATAGACGTAGCATGTGTCTGATGCGTTGATAAAAATCGACAAAGGATTCAGCGTCTTCACCATCACAATAGTGAATGTCGGCATTGTGCCAATACTGATCCACCAAGGGTTTGCGTTCTTCGACCGAGGTGTTGGCATATTTGATCGACGATAAATAATGGAACTCTTCAATCGGCCAGACTTGTGCGGTCAGTCCACTGCGCTGAAGCAAAGGCTCTGCGGTTTGCTGTGTGCGCAAATACGGCGATACAATGATTTGATCGACTTGGGAAAACCGGTCAAGCAGCGCTTCGGCTTGTTGCCAGCCTTGTTCGGTCAAGGGAATATGTGCTGCATCTGGGGTGGTGCCGCCAATGTTGGCGAAGCTTTCGGCGTGGCGGATAAAGTAGAGCATTGGTGGCGCAAACGTGATCTTTGGTCTGAGTAGACTACGTTTTTTATGATGTATGCAAGCATCTTAATAAAATTACCCCTGTAATAATATATCTTTAATCTATCTCAGGTTTTGTGACGATTTCACCATTAGAGAGAGTGTCTTCTGCTGTTGTAGATGATATAAGGGATAAGATTTTCTTCCCAATCAGTGGTGTAGAAAGCATCTCGTCAAAAGCTGATTCAAGTGATTCACGATCGTGACATATTAAATCTTTGTTATCAAAAGTTAGTCTACAAGGATATCCACCGACGCTGGAGGTTTCCCAGTTTGCTAAGGTTTTTAGCTTTTGCAAAGTAACACTTGCACCCACAACGAATGCTTCAATCACAGTCTGGCCAGCAACACTTGTCATAGTTGCTAAAGCTCTCGCCGCCTGATCCATTATAGAGTTGTTCGAGTACCTTCTCTCGATGCGTAGGTCAATTTTATGATCAGTAGCTTCTTTTACTGCATCACGAAGAGAGTCAAACGTTTCCTCAATCTCTTTTTGTTGGGATTTTGCTAGACGAGCTGCATCTAGCCCTTGTTGTAGTGATTGAGCAAAATTAGACATCATTCTTTCCTCACAATAGTTGCACTCACTGGCAAATGATCAAGCTTATGAACATTTTTTGCGCCAGCTAAAATTTCAGACCACCCCAAGATGGTAATAGACTCTTCATCAAGTAGCCAAGCCCCATCGCTCAAAAACGAAGATGAAAATAGGATTTGATCTAAGGTATGCCATTTGCGTGCTGTACCTCCCGTGAAGTAGTGAGTGCCGTGATGCATAAATTTGCTTTTTGGTTGATGTTGCTGTGCTGATAAAAATTTCCAGCAAGGGTTATATAGATGCGCCTTTTTTTTCTTTACCAGTTCCCTTTCAGGAGATGCGAGGAGTCCTACAAGGATTTCCTCAGAAAAAGGGTCACAATTGAAATCGCCAGCAATGATAACCAAATCCGTGCTTACAGAGCTCTCTATTGATCTTCGAAGATCGTTTGCTATAAATTCCCGATCCGAGTCGTTGTCGCGAAGGCGGCTAGGCCAGTGACAGGCATATAACTGAATTGTTTTTTGGTTGACGACGAGGCTGTATTTTTGAGCGATTTTAAACGTCCTGCCGGCTTTTAATGAAGTTATAATGTCTGGATTCTCGAAAGAGACAAGTAGATTGTTTTTATAAATCAGACATGTATCAAACCTAGATTTATGGGTGGGTTGTGTTCCACTAACAATAGTGTATCCACAAACGTTTAAGTCTAATTTAGACTTAAAGTGCTCTATATCTTTTTCGGATATTTCACATAAAACAATTACTTCGTGAGTTTTTATTAGATTTTTTATGACTTCTGATACAAAGTCTCTTTTTTGGCTAGATGGCTCTGTAGCTTGCGGTGCTACCGAAGAAAGGCTCGTATTCCACCAAAGTAGGGATATTTTATCACTCATAAATCTACTCTTGTTGATATCAAACGGCTTGAGTTGCTTGCTACACAACTCAAGCTAAGTATTTACAGAATCAACCCTGCAACACACTCACATCTGCCACACTCATAAACAGCCCACGCAAGCGAGCGAGCAAGCGCAAACGATTGAGCTTGGTGGCCGCATCGTCGGTATTGACCATGACCGCATCAAAAAAGGTGTCTACCGATGCGCGCAACGCCGCGAGTTGCGACAGCGCAGGGGTGTAATCGCGTGCAGCAAGCAGCGGGCGCACTTGTGGTTCAAGCGCGTTGAGCTGGGCAAACAAGGCTTTTTCGGCGTCTTCCACCAGCAAAGCAGCATCCACATCACCCGCTGCAAACGACTCTTTCGCCAAGATGTTGGCGACACGCTTGTTGGCGGCGGCTAGCGCGGTGGCTTCCGGCAAGCTGCGGAAATGCTGCACCGCACGAATGCGCTGATCAAAGTCGAGTGGTGAATCTGGACTCAAGGCTTGTACCGCCAAAATCACATCGACCGGCATGCCCTGATCTTCATACATGGCACGATAGCGACCATGCAAAAACTCCACCGCATCGGTGAGGGTTTGCAGTGGTGCGGTCAGTTTGTTGCCATAGCTTTGTAAGGCGGTGCCGACCAAAGCGGTCAGCGGCAACGACACTTGCTTTTCGATCAGCAAACGCAAAATACCGATGGCGGCGCGGCGCAAGCTAAACGGATCTTTGTTGCCGGTGGGTGGTTGGTTGATGCCAAAAATCCCCGCCAAGGTATCTAAGCGATCCGCCAAGGCAATACAAAAACCGGCTTGGGTCTGTGGCAGCACATCGCCAGCAAAACGCGGCAAATATTGCTCACGGATCGCTTCGGATACTTCAGACGGCACACCTTCCAAGCGGGCATAGTAACTACCGGCAATGCCTTGTAGCTCTGGGAATTCACCCACCAATTCACAGGCCAAATCGCATTTTGCCAGCAGTGCCGCGTGGGTCACTTGCTCCACATCTGCGCCAATTTGGGTGGCAATAAATGCCGCAAGCTTGGCAACCCGCTCGGCTTTGTCCCACAGCGTACCGAGTTGCGCTTGAAATACCATGTTTTGCAGCTTGGTTTGACGAGCAAACAGCGGCTGTTTTTGGTCTTGCTTGAAGAAAAACTCCGCATCGGTCAGGCGTGGGCGTACCACTTTTTCATTGCCTTCAATGATCTGTACAGGGTCTTTGGATTCGATGTTGGCGACGGTAATAAAGTACGGCTGCAACTTACCGGCGGTATCGACCAAGCAAAAATACTTTTGGTTATCTTGCATGGTCGAAATTAGCGCTTCTTGTGGCACATGCAAGAAGCGTTCTTCAAAGCTGGCACGCAGTGCGACCGGCCATTCAACCAAGCCGGTCACTTCATCACGCAAATCGGCTGGCATCAAGGCGACTGCGTTGACCTCATCGGCGAGTGCTTTGACCTGAGCATCGATCACCGCTTGGCGCGCATCAAAGTCTGCTAATACATAAGCAGCTTTGAGCTGTGCCAAGTAGCTGCTCGCGTGAGTCAGGTTGATGGCTTGTGGTGCGTGGAAGCGATGACCATAGCTGACATTGCCTGATGCAAAATCTTGGATGACGGCAGGAATCACCGCATCATCTTTCATCAAGACGACCCACTGCACAGGGCGCACAAACTCGGTGCGGCTGGCGGCAGAGCGCATGCGTTTGGCAATCGGTAAGGCGTTGAGTGACTCTTGCAGCATGGCAGGCAGCAGGCTGTCGAGCGATTGGCCTTGTACGGTTTTGCGATACACCAACCATTCACCTTTGGGCGTATCCACACGGCTCAATTGATCCACCGTGATGCCTGCGCCACGCATAAAGCCTTCGAGGGCTTTGGTCGGTTTGCCGTCGGCATCAAAACCTGCCACTGCTGCAGGCCCACGTTTTTCTTCCACGCGGTCGGGCTGTTGGCCGTCGATGCCGTCAACCAAAATCGCCAAACGACGTGGCGCGGCGTAGGCATGTAGTTGATCGTAGGCAAAACCCGCGGCAGCCAAACGAGTGGTCAGTTCGCTACCGAGCGCATCACGCAAGGTTTTCAGGCTTTTGGGTGGCAGTTCTTCACAGCCCAATTCAAACAAGACGGTATGTTTAGACATTATTTGGCCTCCTGCGTGATCTGCTGCATGGCTTGGTCGGCTTTGTTTTTCAAGGCGGCGGCTTCTGCTTGGGCAGCGAGTTGCGCCAGCACTTCGTCGCGCAGCTCAGGGGTGGCCATCGGGAAGCCCAATTTGGCACGCGCTTGTACATAGCTTTGCGCAATAGCGCGCGCCAGCGTGCGCACGCGCAAGATATAACGCTGCCGCTCCGTCACCGAAATCGCGCCGCGTGCATCGAGCAAGTTGAAGGTGTGCGAGGCTTTGACCACCATTTCATAGGCCGGCAAGGGCAACTCCGCCGCCATCAATTTGTTGGATTCGCCTTCATAAAAATCAAACAACTCAAACAGTTTGGGCACATTGGCGTGTTCGAAGTTGTAGGTCGATTGCTCGACCTCGTTCTGCTTGTAGACATCGCCATAACTCAGGCCATCGGTCCAAGTCAGGTTGTAGACGTTGTCCACGCCTTGCAAATACATCGCCAGACGTTCTAAACCGTAAGTGATTTCACCTGTCACCGGGAAGCACTCTAAGCCACCGACTTGCTGGAAGTAGGTGAACTGCGTTACTTCCATACCATTTAGCCAGACTTCCCAGCCAAGACCCCAGGCACCCAGTGTTGGATTTTCCCAGTTATCTTCGACAAAACGGATATCATGGATCAGTGGGTCAAAGCCCAGTTCTCGCAATGAACCCAGGTATAATTCCTGAATGTTGTCGGGTGATGGCTTCAGAATTACCTGGAATTGGTAATAATGTTGCAGGCGGTTCGGGTTTTCCCCGTAACGACCATCGGTCGGACGACGGGATGGCTGCACGTAAGCGCAGTTCATCGGTTCCGGACCAATAGCCCGTAAAAAGGTCATTGGATGTGAAGTACCTGCGCCCACTTCCATATCGAGCGGTTGTGAAATCACACAACCCTGGCGGGCCCAGTAATCTTGCAGGGATAAAATGAGTCCCTGAAATGTTTTAATATCAAATTTCTGCATGATAGATAATACGCTTGATTAGTCAGTGAATACTGCGCGGATAAACTCAGGAAGTATAACCCTGTAACCGGCGGGAATATAGGCAAATTGTACCGGGGAGTGCGTATGGAACGACATTGTGCCTGGATCATGCGTGATCCAGACTATATTGATTATCACGACCAGCAATGGGGTCGTCCGGAATATGATGATCGGAAGCTGTTCGCCATGCTTTGTCTGGAAGGGCAGCAAGCGGGGTTATCCTGGCTGACTATTTTGAAACGGATTCCAGCATATCATGTGGCCTTTGCAGATTTCGATCCGCTACAGCTCATTGAATTTGATGAAGCACGTGTGGAATCTTTAATGCTTGATGCTTCCATTATCCGTCATCGTTTGAAAATCAACGCTATTGTACAAAATGCGCGCAGCTATCTGGCATTACAACAACAAGGGATCTCATTTTCTGATTGGTTATGGCAGTTTGTCGGTGGCAAGCCGGTGATCAATCACTGGCAGCAAGCCAGCGAAGTGCCGGTCTCGACGCCACAGGCTGAAGCTATGTCGAAGGCCCTTAAAAAGGCGGGCTTTAAGTTTGTGGGTCCGACCATTTGTTACGCATTTATGCAAGCAGTGG
>CALFYA010000004.1 GCA_937952925.1 uncultured Moraxellaceae bacterium | reverse complement strand
GGAGCTGGAGCTGGAGCTGGAGCTGGAGCTGGAGCTGGAGCTGGAGCTGGAGCTGGAGGAGAGCTTATCGCCGTATCAAACATTGACAAGACATCATCAAACTCATCTGGTGTCGCAGGTTGGCTGGGCGCACGCGCTGTGGGTACTGCATCAAGCAATTCGTTAAATACGTCTTGATCATCCCATGCAAATGCAGGGGGAATACGCTGTGTTGAGGGCTGTACTGCTGCTGCAACAACGACGGGTGCTGTCTCTGACATGGCATCAAGCACGGCTGTAGTCGGCTTGGCGGGTGGATCTGTTGGGATGGGGGCGGTTGTTTGGCGCAGCTCAGGCTCACTCGCGGCAGCACTGACCTCCGGTGTGAGCGCATCATCTACTGGCGTAGCGGGGGTATCGACCACGATGGCCGTAGGCGCAACACTTACGGGGATTGGATCAGGCTGGTTACGATAAAATAATTCTTTGAGCAAAAATGGCAACTGCCCCACGGTCTCTAACGTTTTACTCCAGCGGATGCCAAACGAGACGGTGAGCATGGCGATCATCATCACCAACAAAAAGGCCGTGACTGCATATAAATGCATTAAGGCCAATAAATGCCGTGCCAACTCATAACCCACGATCCCACCGGCTGCATTGCTCATGGTGTCGGCGGGTTCATACACATGTAGGCTACACAGCGCAGCCACACTCACCACCAAAAAACCATAGGCAGCGAGTCGGAAGGGACGTGTGACAAAACTATGCGGCCACCACAACTGGACGGCTTCAATCAGCACCATCAACGGCAATAAAAATGCCGCACGCCCCAAAAAACCATACAACAAATCGGCAATCCACGCCCCAGCCACCCCACTGGCATTGGTGACGGTTTGTGTATCGCTGGATAAATGCGTCCAACCGGGATCAAAGGGTGTATAGGTAATGGTTGCTACCAACAGGTAAGCCCCAAACAACACCAAAAACACACTGAGCAGCAAACGCTGCCCATATTCAGCCAACAAAAACTTCATGCCCTTCCCTATCTGGCAACGCCATCACGATACCGATCTTGTGCGATCTGCTCGCAACAGCCGCATCCGTACTATCATACCCAAAAGCATCCCCAAAACGGCACAGCCTGTCCAACGCTTTCTACACAAACACGACAAGCGCAGACTTGATGACAATCTTGTATTCTTTGCCCCCGATCCCCATTCACTCCCCTATAATCTCTGCTGTATTTGATTGACCACAAGGACTTCTTCATGGCTGCGCGTCACTCCCGTCTGATTATTCTCGGTTCCGGCCCTGCTGGTTATAGTGCTGCCGTCTATGCCGCACGCGCCAATCTCAAACCTGTGATGATTGCAGGCATGCAAATTGGTGGACAGCTCACCACCACCACCGAGGTGGATAACTGGCCGGGTGATGCTCACGGTCTGACTGGCCCTGCCTTGATGGAACGCATGCAAGCCCACGCCGAGCGTTTTGGCACCGAAATCGTGTATGACCACATCAATCAAGTGGATTTGTCGGTGCGTCCGTTTCGCTTGGTTGGCGACATGGAAGAATTCACCTGTGATGCATTGATCATCGCTACCGGTGCAACTGCTCAATACTTGGGACTCGACTCCGAACAAGCCTTTATGGGGCGCGGAGTGAGTGCTTGTGCCACCTGTGATGGTTTCTTTTATAAAAACCAGAAGGTCATGGTGGTCGGTGGCGGCAATACCGCGGTCGAAGAAGCCTTGTATTTGTCCAATATCGCCAGCCACGTCACCTTGGTGCATCGCCGTGACAAAGTACGCTCCGAGAAGATTTTGCAAGATCATCTGTTTGCCAAAGAAAAAGAAGGCAAAATTTCGATCATCTGGAATCACCAAGTCGATGAAGTACTTGGCGACGATACCGGTGTGACCGGTGTGCGCGTCAAGAGCACCCAAGACAGCAGCACCCAAGATGTGGAGGTGCAAGGTTTGTTTGTGGCGATTGGTCACAAACCCAACACTGCGATGTTTGAGGGGCAGCTCGAGCTGCATGATGGCTATATCACTGTGCAAAGCGGGATTCGGGGCAATGCCACTCAGACCAGCATTGCAGGTGTATTTGCCGCAGGTGACGTTGCAGACAATATCTATCGTCAAGCGATTACTTCCGCAGGCTCAGGCTGTATGGCAGCCCTTGATGCCGAAAAATATTTGGATGCTTTAGACACTGCGCACTAAGGCTTAACCCCATAAGGCTGTCTTTTGACAGCCTTTTTTAGGTCAAAAAGATGTCAAATACGCTACCACCATCACAATATCTATTTCCCAATCCCCTAGACGTTGATCCTGATGGCGATGG
>CALFYA010000003.1 GCA_937952925.1 uncultured Moraxellaceae bacterium | reverse complement strand
GTGGAGGCCCCTAACGGGTATCGTCCATGTCATGATTTTCATCATATCCATCGCTTTGAACGACAACAGTTAGAAGCCTCTCCACGCCTACGGTTGAAAAAACAAAAAGAAAAAGGGAGCGAATCAGTCGCCCCCTCTTTTTTATCCCTTAATCGGCATACTGCCTAGACCTGTGCGCAAAATTAGCGACGCAGACCCAGTGCACCGATCAACGCTTGATAGCGGCTGACATCTTTACCTTTGAGGTAGTCGAGCAGCTTACGGCGTTGGTTAACCATACGGATCAGACCACGACGGCTGTGGTGATCATGCTTGTGCGCTTTGAAGTGAGATTGCAGGTCGTCGATTTGAGCCGACAACAGCGCAACTTGGACTTCGGGGGAGCCAGTGTCGTTTTCGCCACGAGCAAATTTTGCGACGATCGCTGCGCGATCAGCATTGGTCAGTGCCATGTTCATCTCCGAGATGCGAATATAGATGCAAACAGAAAACGCCGTGCATCACTACAGCGAGACGCGGATTCTAGCCCAAATTTGCCAATATTGCCAAGTGTTGGATGTCATTCGTCGTATTCTGTCGTAGGCATTGACGCATTTTTACAGTACAACAACAGTGTCCTTTTATTTGTGTCTGGATGTGACTGTGAAACTCTTTTCCACCAACACCATTGCCGTCCCACATGATTTATCAGCCGTGACCACACGAGCCAACAACGAACAAGCCGCCGATTTGGGCGGGATGACCGACCAACAAGTACAAAAAATTTGGCATGCCGTTGAAGGCGTGTACCGCTCGGGCAATCATCCGATGGTGTCGATTTGTTTGCGTCGTCAAGGCAAAGTGATGCTCAATCGCGCCATCGGGCATGCTTATGGCAATGGCCCCGATGACACGCCAGATACGCCTAAGCTACTGGCGGCTCCCACCACCCCCGTGTGTTTGTTTTCGGCGTCCAAAGTGATTACCGCGATGCTGCTGCATTGGCTTGATGAACAAGGCGAGCTGAATTTGCTCGATCCGGTCAGCCACTATGTGCCTGAATATGGGGTCAATGGGAAACGTCGTGCCACCTTGTTTCACCTGCTCGCCCATCGTGGGGGGATTCCTCGGATTGACACCGAAGTCACCCCTGAGCTGTTGTTTGATCGTGCAGCGATTTTAAAATTGTTGTGTGCCGCCAAACCCACCTCACCATCGGGTCATCGGCAAGCCTATCACGCAGTAACAGCGGGCTATATTTTGGGCGAAGTGATTGAGCGCGTGACTGGCATGGACTTGCGCCAATTTTTGCATCAAACCATTGAAAAGCCGTTGGGTTTACGATGCTTTAATTATGGATTAGCTCCTGAATTTCGCGCAGAGGCCTCGGTCAACTACGCCACCGGCGTCCATCCTGCGCTTGGCACGGATTTGTATTTGAATCATGTGCTGGGCGGTGGCTTGCAATTGGCGGTCGATGTGACCAATGACACGCGTTTTATGGATACCATTTGTCCTGCGGGCAACGTGTACACCGATGCCGATCAAGCCTGTCAGTTTCTTGAAATGCTGCTCAATGGCGGCGAGCTGAACGGCACACGGATTTTTAGTCCCGAAACGGTGTTTCGTGCCACCCTTGAAACCACCCGCCCTGCGATTGATTCGACCTTGCTGATCCCGATGCGCTACGCGCTCGGCCCTATGCTGGGGGCTAATCCGGTGGGGATTTTTGGCCCCATGACCACTGAAGCCTTTGGGCATTTGGGTTTTTCCAATATTTTTTGTTGGGCAGATCCTGCGCGTGACATCAGCGCGACCATCATGACCACTGGCAAATCGGTGGTGGGCACGCATATTCCAGCACTGGGCAATTTGCTGTACCAGATCTCAAGCCAATGCCCACGCGTTGAACATCAACAGCGTCGCTCCGTGTTTGGTCAATTTGGGCATCACACAACAGCCGTTTGAGACGATCGCACTCAGGCATGATCAGCATGCCTGAGGATTTAGGGTAAATAATGCTGTGACTCTGGTTTGGTCATGTTACACGGCGCTTGCTCACATTGAATCGATACGTGACGAATCTCGAAACGTTCAGCGAGCATCTGCATGGCGTCGTCGAGCACCTGTTGGGTGGGTTTGTGTGGACAAACCAGATGCACGGTCAGCGTCACCTTGTTGCTGGTCAACGACCAAATATGCAAGTCGTGGATACTCTCCACCCCATCAAGGGCTTGCAGGGCTTGGCGAATCGCACTCACATCGATATTGGTCGGTACGCCTTCGAGCAAAATATGCAGGCTATCGCGCAGTAACACCCATGTACGTGGCAATACCCACAAACCGATCCCCACCGCAATGATGGAATCCACCCACCACCAATCGGTCAGCCAAATCACCAGTGCGCCAATAATGACGCCAACTGAGCCGATCAAATCAGCGAGCGCTTCTAGATATGCCCCACGCACGTTGAGGCTGTCGTGCTGTCCACCCATCAACAGTTTCACTGCAATCAGATTGACCAATAGACCCGCAATCGCAATGATCAGCATGCCGCCGGTGTGCAGCTCTGGAGGGTTACCGATCCGCTGCCACGCTTCGTACAAAATGTACATCGCCACCATAAACAATAAGATCGCGTTGAAGGCTGCGGCCAAAATCTCAAAACGATAATAGCCATAGGTACGCTGATCATCGGCAGGACGACGCGCCAGCCTGACCGCAGCGAGGGCAATCGCCAACGCTGCGGTGTCAGTAAACATATGCGCGGCATCGGACAGCAGTGCCAAACTCCCCGTGATCAGCGCCCCAATCACCTCCACCACCAAAAACGTGGCAGTGAGCATGAATGCCCACCACAGCCGTTTTTCATTGGTGCGTTCGTGATGATGCGCGTGATCATGTCCCATCAGCGGATTCCTTTTAGTCCACAATTAAGCGTTTGGGATGAAATTGACGTTCGTCATCCACCCGCCCTAGCCCCAAAAACTTACCATGTGCAAAGGCTAGCGCCTCGCCTTGCGCTGCATCGACCATCACCGCTTGACCACGACCAAAATAAAAATCTTCGCCATCATTGAGATCAATGCGCGGAAAATCCGCCACGGCGGCATAGATCGGCAACAGCAACGCATCACGCGCGTCTTCGTCGAGTGACTCAAGATACTCAATGGTCAGGGTGTCATCCAGATGAAACAGCCCCGTTTGGGTACGGTGCAGCTTGGCGACATGCCCACCACAACCAAGCACTTCACCAATATCTTCCGCCAAGGTACGGATATAGGTGCCTTTGCTACAACTCACCTCAAGGGTCAGTTGATCGGCGCTAAAGTCGATCAGGCTTAATTTAAAAATGGTGACGGGACGCGCCGGACGCTCAATTTCAATGCCTTGCCGTGCCAACTCGTAGAGCGGACGACCGTCTTTTTTGAGGGCTGAATACATCGGCGGCACTTGCATGATGTCACCGCGAAACTGCGCCAACACCGACTCGATCAGCTCGCTGGTCAACGGTGGGACAGGACGTTCGCGCAACGTTTCGCCTTCTGCATCGGCAGTGGTGGTGGTGCGCCCCAATTGCACCATCGTCTGATAGCTTTTGTTGGCATCCAGCAAATAATGCGAAAACTTGGTGGCTTCGCCCAAACAAATCGGCAGCAAGCCGGTTGCGAGTGGATCTAGCGCACCGGTATGCCCACCTTTGTCGGCACGATACAGCCAACGCACCTTTTGCAAGGCGGCATTTGAACTAATTCCCAGCGGTTTATTGAGTAAAAACACCCCACTCAGGCGGCGACGTTTAATCTTGATTTTGGGCTGCATCAGCCATCAACTCATCATCTTGCTTGATCGTATTTTAACAGATTGCAGCGCTTGACTGAGCCGTCATGCACATGCAATTTGTGGCAAATCGGCGTACAGTCGAGCCACAGCACGCGCCATTGCCAGCGGAATAACAACATGCCGATTCATTCTCATTTGCCATTTAATCAACCTGAGCTGTCGCGCCACAGCACCGGCAGTCATACCCATTACCGCACCTGTACGCTGTGTGAGGCGATGTGTGGGGTCGAAATCAAAACTGAAGGGCTGCAAATCGTGTCGATTCGCGGCGATGAACGCGATCCGTTTAGCCGTGGGCATATTTGCCCCAAAGCGGTGGCACTCAAAGATTTGCATGAAGACCCTGAACGGATTCGCCATCCGCTCCGCCGCACACCGGATGGTTGGGAGCGGATCAGTTGGGACGATGCGCTCAAAACCGTGACCAGCCAACTCAAGCGTATCCAAAAACAATATGGCCGTGATGCGGTAGCGACCTATTTGGGCAACCCCAATGCGCACAATATGGGCACCCTGCTGTTTGGCTTGATGTTTCTCAAAGGTTTGCGGACTAAAAACAAGTTTTCGGCGACCTCGGTTGATCAACTACCGCACCACATCGTGTCGTATCAGTTGTTTGGGCATTATTTGTATATTCCAGTACCCGATCTGGATCACACCGATTACTTTTTGATGATTGGCGGCAATCCGCTAGCGTCCAATGGCAGCATGATGAGTGCGCCTGATGTCAAAGCACGGCTCAAAGCGGTGCAAGCGCGTGGCGGTCAAGTGGTGGTGATCGACCCTCGCCG
>CALFYA010000002.1 GCA_937952925.1 uncultured Moraxellaceae bacterium | reverse complement strand
CACCCCGCCCGCGTATAGACTCGGTATTTTTTGTTTGATAAATCGAATCGACTCGGCAGTTTGGATCCCCACATCAAACACCACCTGATCCACCGCATAACGCCCATGTTCATACCAGTCGATCAGGCGGCGGCCAAAATCTTCGGCATCAAACTGACCACAATCGAGTAAGGAGTCGAGCAGGGCGAGAGCAAGCGCACCATCATCTGACCATGTGCCTGTCGGGACACGGCGGTGGGCGCGTGGGAAGTCACTTGGCGGAATCATGTCCAATTGATCGAGTGGTGGGAGATTGTTGGGATAGTGAAACTCGTAAGGGACGCCCACTGCATCGCCAAGCAATAACCCGTAAAAGCCCCCTGCAAGTTGGGACGGACTGAGTGGTGGTGTGGTCATATGATTTTGTAAAAATTACAGTAGATGCGTTTGACGATAACACAATAATGCAGTGAGCAAACCCTCAATCTGCTCAGGCTGGTGTGCGGTGCTCAAGGTAATGCGTAGCCGCGCCGTTCCATGTGGAACGGTCGGTGGGCGGATCGCCACCGCCAAAAATCCTTGGTCTTCTAGATATGCAGACAACGCCAAAGCTTGTGCCGCATCACCGAGTACAATCGGCTGAATGGCGGTCTCACTCGGCAAGATTTGCCAGCCTTGTGCGATCAGCCCAGCACGCAGTTGAGCAATATGGGCATGTAAGATGGCTTGCCGCTCAGGCTGCTGCTCAATCAGATCCAGTGCCACCAAAGTCGCAGCAGCGAGCAATGGTGGCGATGCCGTGCTAAAACAAAAGCTCCGCGCTTTGCTGGTCAGATAGTCGATCAGATCATGACTTCCCGCCACAAACGCCCCATAACTACCAACCGCTTTACCCAGAGTCGCCATATAAATATCAACGGCTGGCAAAGGCACAGCGCGTAAGCCAAACCCATGTGCATCATCGATCATCAAGGCGGCTTGATAACGCTCAGCGAGTGCACGCAGCTCGGCAAGAGGCGCTTGCGTACCATCCATACTAAACACCTGATCGGTGGCAATGAGGCGACGTGCTTGTGGCTGTGCGAGGGTATCTTGCGCGAGTAAGCGTTCGAGCATAGGCATGTCGAGGTGTGCATAACGGCGCAGCTTTGCCCCAGACAAACGTGCACCATCGAGCAAGGATGCATGATTGAGCCGGTCTTGATACACCACATCGTTGTGACCGAGGAGGGCATCGAGCACCCCCAGATTGGCGGCAAAGCCACTGCTAAACAGCAAGGCGCGTGGATAGCCGCTGAGCGCCGCCAAACGCTGTTCGAGTTGCTCGTGCAAGCTGGTGTGTCCAGTCACCAAATGCGCCGCCCCAGCACCTACGCCATGCTCCTTCAGATAAGCGCGTACCGCAGCGGTGAGGGCAGGATGTTCTGCCAAGCCCAAATAGTCATTACTGGAAAAATTGACAAACTGACGACCATTGCGCCAAGCAAACGGGGTGACGCCACGTTCGACCGCTCGGTTGTGCCGTAGCAACTGAGTCGTACGCAATGCATCAAGCTGTTCGGTGAGGGCAAAATGTTGTAAGGTCATGGCAAGCAACGGATTTGTGAAAAATGATCATAAGCGACTTAACCTGTCGCACACCCCAAGAAACGATCTGGCGACCCGTTAACCCACAGCTTACACTGACCACAGACCAAGATCACCAGACGAGGAGCGTCGATATGATCAAACTCAATATTTGTGTTTGTGATGGCACGCTCAGCGGCCGCGTGATCCAACAGTTTTTATTACCGATTGCGACCACGCGCATCAGCGCCCGTGAGTTGATTGTGGAGCGGGTGCGCTATGAAGTCACCCAACAGCAGCTCCCCACCCATCGTTATACCTTGATCACCCCAACTGAAACCGAAGCTTTGCTCAATGACTATGCCAATCAGCCACGTCCTTGCATTGACGCGGAGGCGGCCTGTGCCAAAGCGCTGCGGGCATTTGAGCGCAACGGCTTTGTGTTGCTCGTCGATGAACAGCAAATCACCGCACTCGACCAAGCACTGACCATCCATGAGCATTCGGTGGTGCAATTTGTCAAACTGATTCCATTAGTAGGCGGCTAAAACATGATCATGGCATCTTATAGTCAAGTCAGAGCACAATACTTTATGGATTGCTGCTTCAAAGACAACACCCTGCCAATTTCAGCAGATTTTCGACGGCATTTGGCTCAACTGTTGACCGAGCTACAAGACCATCCAACAGTCCAGCCATTTTTACTGACTGATACAGAAGAAAATGATGTGTTTGAGTTGGCTGCACTCACTCAAAAAAAACGAGCAGAAGGTGAACTGCCAGAGGGTAAGAAGTATTATTACAACTTTTCGTGTTTTATCAAATTTATTTTTCAGTTTCAAAAAGAACCTCAGCCCCAGTTTGTTTTGGTTGGTGATCAGCAATTAAGTGATCAGATCAAATCTGAATTCTTAAAGATGTATCAAACGATCCGATGTGAAGATGAAGCTCAAGGCGCTCAGTTAGATAAAGACTCCATCAAGGTGATTAGAGATTTTGATCGTCAGTTGACAAAGTCACAATATCATCAAATCATCAAAGTGCTCACCAGAAAATTATCAACCTACCAGCAACAAAAATACTTTTCGATCCTCTATTATTTGTATGACTCGCATTTTTTGGCGGATGAAACATTAATCGCCGCACTATTGCCGTATCTACAGTCACTTGCCTTTATTGATGGTCATTACAAGGTATTGATCCTCAAAATCATTACAGCACTCAAGCAGTGTTATCAACAACATAATTTTACCAAAAAAACCAAAGCTGATCTCAATAAATATTTAATTGATATCCCAGATTATTACTGCGGTACATACAAAAACTACGTAGAGTCGAATCAGTTGCTGATCAGTATGTTGAATGATGCCAAGCGAGAAGAAGGCTTTGCTCCACTGATTTGGCCGCTCAATGATGCTGGACAAACCTTCCGTTTTGAAAGGGAAACGATCACGGTCACATGGCCGGACATGATTAAAGCACAGGTTGAGTTGCTGCCTGTGGAGCACACGCGTGCATGGTTTGCGGTTTGGCAACATGCAGCAACGGCCAAGTCTGCACAGCCAAGTAGCAAATGGCTAAAGGTCGCCAAAACACTGCATGCCGCTGTACCGTCAGATTTTGACGAGCATCTGATAGCATGGATGCGATTGGTGATTGCACAGTCGCCCTTGATGAGCAGACCTTTTAGCATACAAAACGCCAATACCATCAGAGGAATGCTCTGGTTTGCCACCTTTATGCAGCATCCTGAAAAAGCCAACTTGATGGCTGAGATGGTGACCTTTGGGTATAAAAAACTCGCGGGTCAAGGCCCTCGCGCTGGCGTCGTTGCCAATGCAGCGTTATATGTGCTTGGTGAGATGGGCGTGGTGGGCGTGACCAAACTGTCAGCCTTACAACAAAAAATTAAATATCGTCAAGCGCTAGCACAAATTTCTAAAATGTTGTTGCTGACCGCGAACCGGCTAGAGATCACCACCGATGACTTAGAAGATTTGGCTGTGCCTGAGTTTAAGGTTGGGTTAGATCAACCTTATCAGGTGGGTGAGTATCAAGCACATATGGTGTTGCAAACGGTGGAGCGGGTGCCTGTAGTGGTCTGGTCACACCACGAGAAGGTGCTGGCCGCAGTCACCGCGAAGATCAAAAAAGAGCCTGAATACAAGAGTGTTGCCAAGCAACTGACCCAGCAGAAAAAAGAACTCGTCGAAATCCTCAAGACGCAAAGCCAACGCCTTGAAAACAGCTTTCTGTGCCAACGCACATGGTCATATGCCAAATGGCAAACACACCTGATCAATCATCAGTTGTTGGGCTGGTTGAGCCGCCGGTTGATTTGGCAATTTGAGACGGATGGCTGCTTGCAACATGGATTTTATACTGATGGGCAATGGCGCGATCTGCAAGGTCGAGTGATTCAAGGCTTGACTGCACAGACCATCGTCCGACTGTGGCATCCAATTTTCTCACCAGCCCATGAGGTGTTGGCATGGCGACAATTGATGATCCATCAGCAAGTGGTACAACCGTTTAAGCAAGCTTTCCGTGAAGTGTATGTGGTGACACCTGCGGAGATAGAGGCGAAAACACAATCCCTCCGTTATGCCGGTCATTATTTAAAACAAACACCCTTTCATGCATTGTGTCAAAAGCGGCAGTGGAGCTATCACTTACAAGGCGGATGGGATTGCTCGCGCATTGCACAGTGTGGTCTTGGCCAAGGATTATCGGTATCTATTGAGCTAGAAGCACACGATGGCCCACAGTTGCCATCGGGAGTATTTGTGTATGCCAAAACCAAGGAAATCCTCTTTTATCGGGATCACACAGCGGCATCCCTTGAGACGATCCCTCCGGTGATTTTTTCTGAGGTGATGCGTGATTTGGACTTGTTTGTTGCCAGTTGTTCGATGGGTACAGAAGCCATTTTTGATCATCATGAATATGACAGCATGTATGAGTATTGGCTCAGCAGCCGAACAGCTGAACTGACGGCTTCCGCTCATGTCCGTCGAGATACCCTTGATGTGATCATCTCCAAGCTGGCGATTGCACCGCTGTGCCGCTTTGAAGGCAAATATCTGCATGTCACCGGCCAGCTACGCGATTACAAAATCCATTTGGGCAGCGGCAATATTTTGATGAGTCCAAATGATCAGTATTTGTGTATTGTGGCGGATCACAAACAAAATGCGCAGATGATTGACGAGATTTACTTGCCGTTTGAAGGCGATCAGATGTTGTCGTTGATTTTGAGTAAGGCGCTGCTACTGGCGGCTGATGATCAGATCACAGACCGCAGTATTGTCCAGCAAATCACAGTGGCCTAATCGATCAGGGGGCATACTGCCCCCTATTGATGGTGCGATGAACTTTAGACCGCCATTGCATCCACAGCGGTCATTTTGACACTCACCTTGGGCGCTTCGCGGATCAAGCCCAAATCATCAAACAGTTTTTCATCCCGACCAGTATCCGCATTGGGAGTCGTCAGCAATTTTTCACCATAAAACAGCGAGTTTGCACCAGCAAAAAACGCCATCGCTTGTTCGGCATCACTGAGTGACTCGCGACCGGCCGACAGGCGTACATAGCTTTTGGGCATCAGAATGCGAGCCACGGCAATGGTGCGTACCCATTCAATCACCGACAAACGTGGCGTCTCGGCTAGCGGTGTGCCCGCGACAGGTACCAGTAAGTTGATGGGGACGGATTCAGGGTGAATCGGCAAGGTGGACAGCTCGTGTAGCAAACCGATCCGATCTTCACGCTTCTCGCCCAAGCCCAAAATGCCACCGCTACAGACTTTCATACCGGCAGCGCGTACATGCTCAAGCGTATCCAAGCGATCATCGTAGGTACGCGTGCTGATCACATTGGGGTAGTGCTCGCGGGAGGTGTCGAGGTTGTGGTTGTAATAATCTAGACCCGCATCGCCCAAGCGTTCGGCTTGACTGGCGGTGAGCATGCCGAGGGTCATACAGGTTTCAAGCCCCATCGCCTTGACGCCTTTGACCAATTCGAGCACATAGGGCATATCGCGCTCATGCGGATTACGCCATGCTGCGCCCATACAAAACCGTGACGAGCCATTGGTTTTGGCTTCGGCAGCCGCAGCGAGGACTTTGTCTACGGCGAGTTTTTTTTCGGCTTGCAGCGCGGTGTCGTGGTGACCGGATTGTGAGCAATAGCCACAGTCTTCGGGGCAGTTGCCAGTTTTGATCGAGAGTAAGGTACTGACTTGCACCACGTTGGGATCGAAGTGCTCACGATGCACCGTTTGGGCACGAAATAGCAAGTCATTGAAGGGGAGGTCAAATAACGCCGCAATGTCACTGCGGCTCCAATCGTTGCGAATCATGGTGATATTGCTCTATATCCAATCAAACAAGAAAATCAGCCAACTGATGCACCCGATTGGGTCAACAGCCTGATCAATGAGGCAAAAACTGCGCCATCTTGATCAGGCTGCGACAGCGGTCAGCTTAGATGTTGAGCGCAGCGCGTTTGTCCTTGATAAAGCGCTGGGCTTGCTTGACCTTTTGCATAACCGGTTTGGGGATCTTGGGCGCAATCAGTTTGGCGGCTTGGTTAAACCACATCAATAGCGAAAAATCACCTTCCATCTGGATTGCACCGGTTTGCATGCCAGTCATAAAGGCGGTCGGGTCGCCTTTGATCAGGGTTTGTACGCCGGTGTCGCCATCTTTAAAGCGCAGGGTAAAGTCTGGCTTGTTGGATTTGCCAGCACGATGACAGACTTTTTGATTTTTGATCTTGTAGTGGCGGGCGTAGCCATCGCCAGATTCAATTTGGATCACAAATTCGCGGCCTTGGAGCAGGGCTTTGAAATCGTCGTTGGTGTAGGCGAGTTGTTGCATGCGCACACCTAGACCAGCAAGCAGCAGATCAAAAGGATGGGTGCTGACGTTTAATACAGGGACTTTGACCACAGGCAATTGAGGGATTGGCATCGTCGAACTCAGGACAAAAAGACAAAAGGGAATTATGGTTTAAGCAGCCTGACTGTAGCACCACTTGCTGTCAATGACTATGTACAAAAGACCAAAGGTCAATGCGGCCAGCATCAACCAACCGCAGCCTTATCGATGGACTTACAGCGTTTCGATTTCTTTCATATGTACCGGACGGTGTTCAATTTGACGCGCCAAACGCTCAGCGGTGCGACGTGCATCGCGTTGATCTTCGGTGGCGGATAACCAGATAGCCAGACCAGCAATCGAAAGGCCAATACCGGTCAGATAACCTTCAAACAGGCTGAGACCGAAGCTGTGGCTGACTGCCAAACGCACCCCTTCAAGGAATACAAAATACAACATGCCCGCGAGCATAAACCCCAACCAGCGACGGTAAGGCGAGAACAACAAAATCATTAAACCAATTGCTAAAGCGCCTGTACCCAACCACTCAAGCATGCTCATTGACACGTTTGGCATGTGTACCTCACTCCTCTGGATGTCTGCGTTGCAGCAGATCTTTAGTTTGTGTTTCAGATCAAATGGATTTGATCTGCTGCCATCCGATGGCGTGCAAGTGACTTTGCATTCTAGCGAGCTTCCTGCGTTCGTCACTGCTTTTTTGTGATTATGCCGGTCATTTTTTGATAATAAAGACCAAATTTAGGGTACTGCGACACCAGATGTCGCACGCCCTTGATTTGATCTGACGGCCTTTTCCTTGTGCCAAACTGATCACACATCCCTGTTGTGCACGAGTTGAGAGTGCCACAAAATCTACTCCAAAAACACGCCTTTGGTCTGTCCGACCAAAGGAAGTGTTACCGAGTTTTGCAGCTCTTTTAGCTTGTTTAAACCATCAGTTGGGATTGATCAGTTGTGCTGTAGAAGGCAAGTCGTAGTCACGTACACCGAGCAAATACAAGATGCCGTCTAGCCCCACGCTGGAAATCGCTTGATTGGCACTTTGCCGTACCAAGGGCTTGGCGCGAAACGCCACACCTAAGCCTGCAATCGACAGCATCGGCAGATCATTGGCACCATCGCCCACCGCAATCGCTTG
>CALFYA010000001.1 GCA_937952925.1 uncultured Moraxellaceae bacterium | reverse complement strand
CCTGCATATCGCCATATGGATTGCCTAAAATCACTCGCTCGGCATTGACATCACCGACAACACCCGAAAACTCCGTCAAGGCATCGGCAAGACTGATCGTTTTGTCATGAAAAACTAAATTGACTTGTGCATCCGCAAGCTCACGTAAAACAATCCGGTCTCCTGCACCATAATAAATGATCGTGCCAAAGCCATTTAAGCCAACAGAAACATTTAATAAATCTTGGCTCGAGAAATCAAAAATCAATTCTTTATCACGTTGACCAACAATTTCATCTTGTCCATCACCCCACGAAAAATGGTATTTTTGCACTTCCGTTGTATTATTTTCCTCTTGAAAACGATCATCTCCTTTGTTCATAAAAACTTCATCCGCCTCAGCAGAATTAGAATGTAGAGAGTCGTGCTCATTTGTACCATAAATGACTGCCATTTTAACATCCTCATCATGTCGCTGCTGTGCAGCAAAATTGTTGTGCGTGTTTATTGTATTTTCAATTGCTGATCACATAGTCTTAGCACAGACCGACGGTCAGATCTGACGACCAAGCAAAATCAGACATTATAAATGTCAATCTGGTCACATTATCAATCTGACTCTATTTCTAATAAAACGACCAAAACGTCAGAATATGACCATAATTGTCACCCATCATAACTCAAACACCTCGTGTTGATCATAGGTCAGATGCCGATGTACATCGAGCAATTGGTCAAAATACGCACTGACGATTTGATATTGCTGCTCCGTAGTTTCACTTTTGTACATCTGCTGGCGAAATTCGTTACTTTTATAAAGTCCATTGGTGTACCACGCGATATGTTTGCGGGCGATGCGGCAGCCCGAATACTCACCATAAAATTGATACAACTCTTGCAAATGACCGAGTAGCACTGTTTTGACTTCAGACACATCAGGGGGTGCCATCAGCTCACCGGTCGACAGGTAATGGGCAATTTCACGAAAGATCCAAGGGCGTCCTTGGGCTGCACGGCCAATCATGATCGCGTCGGCACCAGTCGCTTGCAGCACTTGTGCAGCCTTTTGTGGGCTATCGATATCGCCATTGGCAATCACGGGGATCGAGATGCTGTCTTTGACTTGGCGGATCAACTCATATCGCGCCTGCCCTGTATACATGTCTTCGCGGGTACGTCCATGGATCGCCAGCGCAGCGATTCCTGCTTGCTCGGCACGCTGTGCGACGCGCAAGATATTTTCGCGACCATTGACAAAGCCCAAACGGGTTTTGAGGGTCACCGGCACATCGACCGCCGCCACCACCGTATCTAAAATGCGTGCCACCAAGTCTTCATCTTGTAGCAATGCGGAGCCTGCCAATTTATTGCAGACTTTTTTGGCCGGACAGCCCATGTTGATATCGACAATCTGTGCACCGTTGGCGACTTGATAGCGTGCTGCTTCTGCCAGCTTGATGGGATCTGAACCAGCAATTTGTGCTGAGATCGGCGCCAGCTCGCCCTCGAAGTTGGCGCGATACAATGATTTTTTGTGGGCAAACAATGAAGCATCAGCGGTCATCATTTCACTGATCGCATGGCCTGCACCAAAGTGTTTGCACAAGCTGCGAAATGGCCGATCCGTGACGCCTGCCATCGGGGCAACAATCAAATTATTGCGCAGCTCGTACTGACCAATCCGCATGTTTTACACCCAATCGACAAAGGCAGCATTTTATCAGGCTGATTGCTGAGATGGCAGTACCATATGTTTAGCCGCATTTATCCGACCAATGGTGAACAATAGTTCACATTTTTAAAAGATATCTGACCAATGGTGATTTATGCGGTTTTTTGCTGCATGCTAGACTGCAGGTGACTGTAAAACAGCAAGAACAGTCGTGAATGCAATCTTTCGGACGCTTGAGGAATCACATATGCCTACAATTTTGGGTACGGCTGGTAGCGACACCATCACGGTCACGCAAAACAATACTTCGGTGAATGCACTCGAAGGCAATGATTCAATCACCGCCAATAATCTGAGCGGACTATCCATTCGTGGTGGCTTGGGCAATGACACCTACAATGGTGGCAACATTACCAACAGCACCTTTCATTTTTCGCGTGGTGATGGCAACGACTCCATCTACGCCAGTTCGTTTGGCAGCAACAACACCTTGTTGTTTGATGCATCGATTCGTCCAGAAAATCTGATTTTGTCTTATAGCTTCAATGGCTTCACCAGCGTCAACGTGACCCTGACGATTGCAGGGGGTGGCGGTAGTTTAACCCTACGCAACCTCACCTCGTCATCGCTGAGTGGTACCGATGGTACCGATATCTTGACCGTCAAGTTTGCCGATGGCTTTAGCATCAGCAGTCAAGAAATCTATGATGCGATTATGAATCAACAGCAGCCTTACTATGTGGCTGGCAACTACCAAGAAGGCACGGCGAATGCAGATACGCTGACCGGCCTTGATACACCAGATGCACTGCGTGGCCTACTTGGCAACGATAAGCTGTACGGTATGGCTGGGAACGATGCGCTGGTGGGCGGTGATGGCAACGATCTCTTAGATGGCGGCCTAGGCATTGACTTTATGGTCGGTGGTAAAGGTAATGACACTTATGTGGTCGATGATTTGCAAGATCTGATTCAAGAATTTGGCAATGAAGGTCTAGATACCGTTGAAACTGCCCTCAACAACTACATCTTGGGCAACAATCTCGAGCGCCTACGTCTGACCGGTGCAGAAGCACTCAATGCTGCAGGTAACAGCCTGAGCAATACCCTATATGGCAACAGCAATAGCAACATCTTACGTGGCAACGCGGGTGATGATCAGTTGTTTGGCAATTTGGGCAATGATCGCTTGATTGGTGGCAAAGGCAACGATCTGACCAACGGTGGTGCAGGCAATGATCGCTACGATTTTTATCGGGGTGATGGCCAAGACACGCTGGTAGAACTCAGTGGTGCCGATAGCGTGGTATTTGATAACACCATTGCCAACAATCAACTGTGGTTTAGCCAGAATGGTCAAAACTTGGTGATTTCCGTGATTGGCACCACCGATCAAATCACTGTGCAAGATTGGTATGCAAACACCAACAATCACGTTGAGCAAATCAAAAGCGGTGGCAAGACCTTGAGCGATACCAAAGTGCAGAACTTGGTGAATGCCATGGCAAGCCTAACCCCACCCGCACTTGGTGAAACCACGCTCAGTGCAAGCTATAGTGCGCAGCTGTCGGCGGTGATTACGGCAAACTGGCAGTAAGTTCGGTGTGCAGCAACTGCCACAACGTCCGTTTGCGCAGGGGCTGCTCGATCAAACTCGACAAACTCGGCAAACGCTCGACCCGATCTGGTAACACATGATCGGGTAATTCACCCATCAGCCCCACTCGTGCTTGCGGATGCAAACGCATCAATAATCCTTGCAATGCAACGGCTGCATACGGTGCTGTTTGCCAGCGTACCCCTTCTGCCAATGGCCAAAACCATTCTACTGGCTGCTTGGCAAACACCGTCTGCAACTGTTCCCACAACTGCCGACACGCGGTGTCTTCAAGTTGCTGACTGGGTACCATCAGCAACCACGACGGCAACACCAACACCTCTACTGCAAAACGAATGGCGGTTGGCTCGGCAGCCACCGGTTTAGCAAGTGGCGCTTTGGCTTCGGTTACGGGTGTCTGGCGGCTGCTCGAGATGGATGGCGGTGGCTGAACCGCTGCACTGGGTGGCAACGTATGAGACGTGGGTACATGCCCCAACTGTGTCTGGATGATCTGCTCACGCCCCTCAAGACGTGATACTGGTTGAATCGGCTGATTGACCTGCTCAACGACATCGCGCCATAGGGGCACAAGAGGGCTTTGCCGTACAACACCTTGCCGTGCTGCCCAGACCGGCACACCCAAGGCCGACAATACGGCGCGTGTCCGAGGATTCATCCAGATTTACATCACTTCATCAGTTTGGGGATTGGCCTTTCCCGCCGTGGACAACCAATTGAGTGCGTCGAGATACGCTTTGGCACTGGCAATCACAATATCGGTATCTGCACCTTGACCGGTGACAATACGGCCATCTTTGTTGAGACGTACTGCGACTTCACCTTGGCTATCGGTGCCACTGGTAATGGCATTGACTTGGTATAACTCAAGCGTTGCACCAGATTTGGCAATCACTTCAATCGCTTTAAAGGTGGCATCGACGGGGCCTGAACCACTGGCACTGACCGGATGCTCACGCCCATCGACCGTCACCACCAGATGTGCACGTGGGGTTTGACCGGTTTTACTGGTGACTTCCAGCTCTGCCAAGCCAAAACGCTCATTCACTTCGGCGCCATGATGACCACTGACCAAGGCATGCAGATCTTCATCAAAAATTTCGCTTTTGCGATCAGCCAAATCTTTGAATTTGCCAAACAGGGTATTGAGTGCTTCGTCTGAGGCCACGCCAATGCCCAGCTCATCTAGACGCGCACGAAATGCTGCACGGCCAGACAATTTACCCAACGTGAGTTTGTTGGTTTTCCAGCCCACATCTTCGGCACGCATGATCTCGTAAGTTTCACGATGCTTGAGAATACCATCTTGGTGAATCCCCGACTCGTGAGCAAACGCATTGGCGCCCACAATCGCCTTATTCGGCTGTACCACATAACCAGTAATGGCTGAGACCAAGCGTGAGGTTGGGACGATTTCTTCGGTACGGATATTGGTGCTGACATGGAACATGTCCTTACGCACACGGGTTGCCATCACGATTTCTTCGAGCGCGGCGTTGCCTGCACGCTCACCCAAACCATTGATGGTACATTCAACCTGACGCGCCCCTGCACGTACCGCTGCCAAACTGTTGGCCACCGCCATGCCCAAATCGTTGTGGCAATGTGCTGACCAAATCACTTGATCTGAATTGGGCACTTGCGCAATCAGATTGCCAAACAAATCACCAATCAAATTGGGGGTCGAATAGCCCACGGTGTCTGGGACGTTGATGGTCTTGGCACCGGCTTTGATCACTGCATCAAAAATTCGGATCAAAAATGGCAGCTCAGAGCGAATCGCGTCTTCTGCCGAAAACTCGACATCGTCGGTATATTCACGGGCAATACCAATCGCTTTGACCGCAGCCGCAATCACCTCATCTTCGCTCATCCGCAGTTTGTACTGCATATGGATGGGACTCGTGGCAATAAAGGTATGCACACGGCCACGATTGGCATGACGGATTGCTTCACCGGCGCGGCGGATGTCTTTTTCATTGGCACGCGCCAGCGAACAAATGGTGGAATCTTTGACAATCCCTGCAATGGTGGAAATCGCATCAAAGTCGCCTGCGCTTGCTGCTGCAAAACCGGCCTCGATCACATCGACACCCAAACGCTCCAACTGGCGCGCGACTCTGACCTTCTCTTCTTTGGTCATCGCCGCACCTGGGCTTTGCTCACCATCACGCAATGTGGTATCAAAAATAATCAATTGATTGCGGTTCATGGCCTATATCCTTCCTGCACAGCTCACCCCACACCAGATGCGGGCAGCTTCAATAAAAATTGGATGAATTGTGCCTGTAGATCTGCACGAATGCAAAACTACCACGGCAAAATTTTGGGAAAAGTCAGCGATCAACTGACATAGTGCCGTGGCGTACTGCGTGGCGCTTCGACATGAAACATCAAATCCACATCGCACTGACTGGCTTGCAGCCCTAAACGCCAGTGCAACAACGCCCACACATCATGTTCCTCTTGGGTCATCGTCAAGTGACCCCACAAGCTACTTTCTAAAATTGCCAAAATACTCAAGCGATTATTGCGCGGTAGACCCGCCAAACGTTGCAACACGCGACCAAAGTCGATTTCTCCCGCGGCCAACGCTTGTAGGGTCAATTGTTGTGGACTCAAAATCGTGCGCAACAGTCGCTCACGAATCGGTGCTTGGCGTAATGCCGGTTGCTGCTGCAACTGCAACATCGCTTCAATTAAAATACAAATTTCTCGCGTACAGTCTTCCATCGCAATCGGCAGCGTCTCCGGCAATAAATTCAGTGCGCCTTTGAGCCACTCAAGCCACAACACATCTGCCAAACTAATACAGCCATCGGACTGAATAATTTTTGCCAAGCGATACAACAATTGACGCGCAGCACTATCAGGTAAATCGCCCATCCCCATCAAGGCATCATGATAAACCGCTAAGTGTAACCGCCGATCCATGTCCATCAACGCATCGACCAGCGCACGACTCACCACAATATCTTCAAGCACAATCATCTGGCCTTGACGCACCGCCATAATCGCTGCCAACAACTCACGACAACCTGCACCGGTCAGCAAGGCGCGCTTGATCGCATCAGCACGCAATGCATGCATGCGTACCGACCAACTGAGCATCTGTTGCTCGTCACGGCTGATATAGGTATACACACGGCGCAGATTGGGCAAGGGCTGTGGCGGGCTCCAATCCATTCTGGCCATCGGATGCTCAACCAACTGAGCAAGCGCAGGCAGATTGGTAAACGACTTAAACTGCTGCTGGTGAAAATGCAACCGCTCATTGACATACAAACGATGCAAACATTGGGGGTCTACATGTCCAATCCGATCATCAAGCGCTGGATGAGTTGAAAACCAGCCGTCAGACATCACCGCGCTGGCAAAACAAAAATGGCTAATCGACTCGGCGTGAATATTGTCCAATTTGGAGCCTTTGGGATGCGCCCGAATCCGCAGCAATGTCCGCAACACGCCTGACGAACGGGTGTAATCGACACTCCCTGTATCGGCCACAA